>JBFKGW010000157.1:0-6504 GCA_041633145.1 Alphaproteobacteria bacterium | reverse complement strand
TCGGCGTCGGTGATGTCGGCGACGAAGGGCAGGGCGCGGCCGCCGGCTGCCTCGATTTCGTGCGCCACTTCCTCGCAAAGATCTTGCGAGGTGCGCGCGTTGATCACCACCGCCGCGCCGGCGTGCGCCAATTCGATCGCCGTCGCGCGGCCGATATTGCGCGCGCTGCCGGTGACGATCGCCACCTTGCCTTCGAGTTCGTTGACCAGATCGACCATTTGTCGGTGCCTCCTCTTGCGGCGAAGCCTAACAGTGCGGACCTAATCGGCCAACGACCCGGCAATTTGTGTCTGGCATCGAGCCACTATCGGTCTGTGCCGAGCGTGGCCTCGATCAGTGGTGTCTGTATCGTTTATGCTGATCGGTCTGGGCGTGCCGCAACAATAAATGATCGAACATATCGGGGAGTTTGAAACATGAGGCTGAAAGATAAGGTCGCGCTGGTTACCGGCGGGTCGTCGGGCATCGGCAAAGAGATTTGCTTAGCCTTTGCCGCAGAGGGCGCGCGGGTTGGCGTGGTGGCCTCTTCCGACAAGGACAAGGCGCAGGCGGTGGTCGATCAGATTGCGGCGGAGCGCGGCGAGGCGTTCGCCATTGTCGCCGATGTCACCAAGGTCAGTGAATTAAAAGCGGCGGTGGATGCGCTGACCGCGGCCTTTGGGGGACTGGATATCCTGGTCAACTCGGCCGGCGTTCACTATCCGACGCCGATGGGTCAAACCGATGCCGAAGCGATTGATCGCATGATCGATATCAACCTGCGCGGCACCTTGCACATGATCAACACTGCCGTTCCGGCGCTGGAAGCGCGCGGCGGCGGAGTCATTATCAACATGTCTTCGACTCTCGGCTTCATGGGCTGGGCCACCCATTCGACCTATTGCGCGACCAAAGCCGGCATCGCCCAGATGACCAAGGCGCTGGCGCGCGAACTCGGGCCGAAAAACATCAGGGTGGACGCCATTGCGCCCGGCTTCACCGCGACGCCGATGAACGAGGAAATCCGCACCAACCCCGAATTCAAAGAACAGCTCGAATACATCGAAGCGGTAACACCGGGCCGGCTGTACTCGCTGCCCGACGAAATCGCCAAGATGGCTGTTTTCCTGGCCTCCGACGACGCGGTGCCGATGCACGGCGCAACCGTGCTGATGGATGAGGGAATCTCAACAGGGATTTAGCGCCGACAAGTGCGCCGGCGCTGGGCGACAGCGGTCAGAGCCTAAGACCCTTTCTCGTCCTCGAACGCCGCATACGGGCTTTGCACCAGCTTGTCGGAAATGTCGCCGGTGCCGAGCGGCGGGGTCGGCGTGTAGTGAGCCGGCGCCGGGCCGCCGGCGGCGGCACGGGCGCGCGCTTCGTCGACCGTCTCCAGCAATTCGGCGGCCTTGAGCGCCGCCTTGCGGTCGACCGGCACCGGTTTGGGCGTGTCGGGCGGCGGCATCATGTTGGCGTGGTAGTAGGCGACCGTCTCGGCGTGCTTCGCCGCATCGACCTTGCGCGACGGGTCGATGTCGCGGTGATTCACTCCTTTGGGCGCCACCGCAACGTCGCCGACCACTTCGTGGTCGAACCACCACTTCTTCGCCGGATTGCGCTTGCCGTTGCCCAGCGCGTCGTCGGCCCAGGCGGCGATCGGCACCATCAGCGGCTTGAGGAACATCGCGTTGACGCCGAGCCAGCTCGCGGCGCGGGTGAGCAGGGGGCCGTCGGCGTCGACTACCTTGTTGATCGGGCAGGTCTTCATGCAGCGCCCGCAGGCCGAGCCGTGCGGGTTGGTGACCCGGTAACGGGCGCAGCGCTCGACATCGGGCTTCCAGATTTCGTAACCGTTGAACATCACCTTGTCGCCGAACGGGATGGCGTCGCACGGGCATTCGCGAGCGCACTTCAAACAACCGCTGCAAAAAGTCTGCAGGCCGAAATCGATCGGCTTGTCGACTTCGAGCGGCAGGTTGGTGGTCATCACCACCGATTTGAAGCGCGGGCCGACGAACGGGTTGAGCACCAACTCGCCGATGCGGCTGAGCTCGCCAAGACCCGCCCATAGCACCAGCGGGATTTGCAAAACATCGCTGTCGGCGTTGGTCTGCGAGCGCGACGAGAATCCGCTTTGGCGTAACAGCTCGGCCATCACGCCGGCGATCTCGGCGCCGCGCAGATAGCCGCGCATCGACTGAGCGCCGGAAATCCAGTCGTCGCCGCTGGCGCCCTCCATGGTGTCGAACTCCTGGTCGATCAGCATCACCACGGCGTAGCGGTGACGCATCTCGATCTCGCTGCCGTCCTCTTTATGGGAGTACCAGGCGTAGCGCGGGATCTCGCAGATGCCGGTGAGATCGGCGCCGAGGAAATAGGACAGGGACTTGAGCGCCTTGGCGTTTTCCGCCGGGTCCGAGAAGGCCGAGGTGTCGGCGTCGTCGTTCACTGGGCCGTCCTGCATCGGCACCATGCCGCGGATGCCGTGGGTCATCGCCCGCGATAGCGGGTGCTTGGTGGCAAAGCGGCTGCGCTCGCGTTGCGCCTTGGCGCCGAGATCGCCCTGTAGCGCGCGTTCGAAGAAAGCGGCACGCTTGGGCACCCGCGGCACCTCGTCGTCGAGGATCAGCGTGGTCGGCCGGTCAATGGTCTTGACTGTTTCCATGGGATAGCGGCTGTCGTAGGAGCGCCGCTTGGCGCGCCGGTTGCGCTCACGGCCCGACTGGGCGCCGTTGATGCCCCACCAGTAGCGCAGGTTCTTCGCCTTGAGCGCGCTGGCGGCGAGCGGCCGGTCGAACGCCAGGTTGTAGGCGGTCGACACCACAGCGAGTGAAAAACTATCGAGGAAGGGATTGGCGAGACGATCGCCCTGGCGCACCGCCAGCCCGGCCATCACCGCCAGCCGCCCGGCATCGAGCTTGCGATGGCCGGCGACATCGGCGCGCGCCGGGTAGCCCATCAGGCGGATATGGCGCGCCAGCGTAGTGGCGATTTCGGCGGCGCGCATATCGGCGGTTTCGACTACGGCCGGCGCAATCCACTCGGCGGCAATCGCCTGGTCGGTGGGCACGCGGCCGTGTTCGATCAAGATGACGACGGCGTGCGTATGGTTGCCGGTGGTGACGCCCTCCAGCCAGGCGTTTCCCGGGATCTTGCAGATGCCCACCTGGCTGGCGTTCATAAAGTAACAAGCGCCCTTTACGTCGACAGCGCAACGGACCGGATCATCGGTGTCCGGCGCCGGCTCGGGTGCATGGTCTTCTTCGGTGAAGCGGGCATACAGCTCGCGGTACTCGCGCACCGTCCGGCCGAGCAGGCCGTTAGGTATTTCGTCCAAAAGCTGCTTTAGTTTCGGCCGGTTCGCTTCGGCTTCAAGAATGGAGTCGTCGCGGGCGAGGGTTTCGAGCGGAAACGGCCCGAGCGAATAAGGCCGGTTCTTTGACCTAGCGTATACGAGCATGTTCCCGCCTGGAAAACTGCCGGCACCATAGCACCGCTTGACGGATGAAAGTATCTACTGAATATTTTGTTTGCAATTATGCCAACGAATTAGATCGCGAAAACGCGACTTGAACATTTCCGCTCCCTTCGGGAAACTGAAATTTCCTAGCGGGGCACCGGCGGCAAGTCGGCATGACCGACCGCCGGTGAGGTGGCTATCAGGGAGGAATCGAATGAAGAATTTCAAAACGTTCGCCAATGGCGTTGCCGCTGTGGCTGCTTTTGCGGCCGGCTTGAGCGCCGCCAATGGCGCCATGGCGGCTGAAGAACTGCAAATGTCCTACTTTGTCGGACAACGTCATCCCATGGTCAAAGCCGTGGTCGTGCCGTTCCAGGAAAAGCTCACCGAGCTGAGCGGCGGCGAGCTCAGCATCAAAGTGCATTTCGGCGGTTCGCTGGTTAAAGGCGGCCCGCCACAATACGGCGCGTTGCTGCAGGGCGTGTCGGATTTGACTTTTAGCCTGCCCGGCTATCTGGGGCCGAAGTTCCCGTTGAGCAACGTCGTCACCATTCCGGGTATCGCCAGCAGCGCCGAGGACGCAACCAACAAGCTTTGGAACGCCATCGACCTTGTCCAGACCGAATACGACGCCAAGATCATCGCCTTGTGGGCGAACGACCAGAAGGTCCTGCTGACGCGCAAGCCCGTGCGCACGATTGAGGATATTAAAGGCTTGAAAATACGGGTGACGTCGAAACAGGACGAGGCCTACATCAACAAGCTCGGCGCTGTCGCAGTTGCTTCCGGCATCACGGTCGTGCACCAGAACTTTACCAATGGCGTTATCGATGGCGTCCATATCGGCGCCAGCGCCATTCGCTCGTTCAAGCTGCACGAACCGGCGAAATATGTGACGACCAACCTGCCGACCTCAAATTCGGCGCTCTATGTGCTGATGAACCAGCAAAAGTACAACAGCCTATCTGCCGAGCAACGCGGTTGGATCGATCAGGCATCGGGTCGCGATCTTAGTGTTGGCGGCGGGCGCGGCTACGACAAGGCCGGCATCGGCGGCATCGAATTCGCGAAACAGAACGGCGTCGAAATTATCGCCCTGAGCGACGACGAACGGGCCCGCTGGCAGTCGGCCATGCAGCCGGAGGTGGACAAGTTCTTGGATTCCAAGATCGACATGTCGTCTTCGTCATCGAAAATCGACATCACCGGCCGCGATTTTGTCGCCAAGATGAACGCCAAGACCAATTGAGGCGCGCCTAACCGAGTTGGCTCTAGGTGTCTGAATCCCAGCAACTGTCCGACCGCGTACTCGACAACGTCGACCGCGCGGTCGGATGGCTGGCGCGTATCGGCAGCATCACCATGGTCGCGCTGGTAGTGATGACCGGCGTCGGCGTTTTCTTCCGCTATATCGTCAATAAACCGATCAACGGCCTGGACGACGTATTGGGGCTTACGCTGTCGGTCACCGTCGCTTGTTCACTGGCTTATGGGGGGCGTGTCGGCGCTCACGTGGCGGTCGACGTTCTGGGCATGGTCGGCGGGCGCAAGCTTACCCGCTGGACCGACTTGGTGGTCCGCGTGTTGGGTATTTTCATTATCATGGTTGCCGTTTTCGCGCTGATTAAAAACGGCCTCTGCGGCATTCTGTGCGGTTTTCTGTCGTCGAGCCTGGCGATCCCCCATGAACCTTTCTACTACTTCCTCGCTTTCGGCTTGAGCGTCTACGGCTTCGTGCTATTGGTAGAACTGGTCGTCGGCATTCTGCGTTTCTCGCACGACGTCGATCCCAGCGAGAAATCCACCTAGCGCCCATGTCCAATATTGAAATTGGCCTCGTTGGGCTCGCCATCTTGCTGGTGTTGCTAGCGCTGCGCATGCCGGTGGCGACGGCGATGATGCTGGTCGGCTTTGCCGGTCATTGGGCGATCAGCCCGCGCGGCGCGGTGCCGTCGCTGGCCGCCAGTGCGTTCGAGACGACAACGATCGAGGCGCTGGCAATTCTTCCCTTGTTTGTACTGATGGGCAATTTGGCCGGCGTGTCGCGCATGAGCAGCGATCTCTACGACGCCGCCTATGCCTGGGTCGGTCATTTCAGGGGCGGTCTCGCCTCATCGACGATCATCGGCTGCGCCGGCTTCTCGGCGCTGTCCGGGTCGTCGCTGGCCTCGGCGCTGACCATGGGCCGCGTCGCCTTACCGGAAATGCAGCGCTACAAATATTCCGACAAGATGGCGACTGGCGCGATCGCCGCCGGCGGTACCTTGGGCATTCTCATTCCGCCGTCGGCCGGGTTCGTCGTCTATGCCATCCTGACCGAGGAATCGATCGGCCGCTTGTTCATGGCCGGCGTGTTGCCCGGCCTGCTGCTGGCGGGGCTATTCATCGGCACCATCTATTTCATGACCCTGGCAAAACCCGAACTCGGGCCGCCAGCGGAAACCCGGCAAAATTATGCGAAAAGGTTTTCAGCGCTGGTGCAGGCGCTGCCGATCCTCATCATCATTCTCGCTACCGTCGGTGGCATTTATTTGGGGGTCTATTCGGCGACCGAGGCGGCCGGGGTCGGCTGTATTCTGGCTTTTGTGTTTGCTCTGTACCGGCGTTCGCTGACCTGGTCGAATTTCGCCGATGCGGTGATGAACACCCTGCGCTCGACGGCGACGACGTTCCTCATCCTGATCGGCGCCTTCGTCTTCACCCCGTTTATCGCCTTGTCGGGCATCCCCGACGCGCTGCTTGAATTCCTGAACGCATTGAATCTCGGCAAATTTGGTCTTCTCGCCCTGGTCCTCGTGTTTCTCGTGTTTCTCGGCACCTTCATGGAAGGCTTCGCCATCCTGGTTTTGACTATCCCCCTATTGGAGCCAGTGTTGCGGTCGTTTGGCATCGATATGGTGTGGTATGGCGTGCTCATGGTGATCGTGCTCGAGATGGGCCTGATCAGCCCGCCGGTCGGCGTCAACGTGTTCGTCGTCAAAAGCATCGCTCCCACCGTGCCGATGAACGACATCTTCAAAGGCATCTTCCCGTTTTGGCTGGCCATGGGCCTGGCGCTGTTCATA
>JBFKGW010000156.1:0-6507 GCA_041633145.1 Alphaproteobacteria bacterium | reverse complement strand
GGGTCGCCTGGGAGCACGACCAGAAGGTCCATTCCAACAACGCCGGCCTCGCCATGAACCTGTCGACCGACACGGTGCAGGAGGTGACCGAACTCAACATGGAGATCCATGACGGCGCCGGCCAGGCGATGGCACGGGCCGCCGACAAGCTGGCGCGCGACGCCTTCATCTGGAGCCACCTCGCCGGCGATTCGGTGCAGCGCCTCAAGATCGCCAACCGGGTGGTCCGCGCTGCGGCGTAGGACATCACTCGCATCGCCTCATCCTGAGGAAGGCCGAAGGCCCGTCGCGAAGGATGAGGATAGTTTTTATGACCCCCCACCCTAACCCTCCCCCTCGTTGGGGGGAGGGAATACTAACGAGGTGCGGCTGGGTTCCTCCCTCCCCCCTTGCGGGGGAGAGATGGGGTGGGGGGTAAAAGAATTAGCGAAACTACCGGATTGATAAGCGCTAGGTCGCGAAATGGTCCGGCGTCGGCTGGCTGGCGTTTTCGATCGAGTCGGCCAAGCCCTGGAAATAGGTCTGCAAGTCGTCGCCGAGCAGCACCATGCCGACGGCGGCGAGAATCGAGATGAACGCGATCAGAAAAGCGTATTCCGCGCCGGCGGCACCGGAATTCATGACCATGAGGCGAAGGAACGCGGCGCGAACGCCGGCGATCAGCCGCTGCGGACGGTCGAGGAGATTGGGAATTCCCTTATTCATTTGCTGAATACTCCGGGAAATGACCACGTGCGTTCTGAGTGTTGGGCAATTTACTCGATTTTTCCAGAGAAATTCTCTGACCACAGGCATTCTATACCGATCAGCCAAGTAGTGTCACCGTAACCCTAGCGGTAAAGCGGATAATGTAGCGTTAATAAATCGCAAATTTTTCGACGTTCGGTCGCCGCTTCGCTCGGGCTCAAACTGACTTGTCGACGTATGCGGCTTGGCGCCGCCTCCCTTCGACAGGCTCAGGGTGAGGCAGGCGATAGTCCGGCGGGTGCGCAATACTATGCCGCGGCGGTGCGCTGGTAGCCGGGCGTGGAGGCCGACAGCGCCTGCTCCTCCTCGGTCATATCGTCGACGATGTCGCCGAACAACGGGGTCGACAGGTAGCGTTCGCCGGTATCCGGCAGCATCGCCAGGACGGTGGCGCCGGGATTGGCGTCCTCGCATACCTTGAGGGCCCCGGCCAAGGTTCCCCCCGCGGTGATGCCGACAAAGATGCCCTCCTGCTGCGCCAGCTCGCGCGAACACCGCATGGCCTCGGCGTTGGCAATCGTGATCAGCCGCTCGATGACGCCGGTGTCGACCGCGTCGCCGGTCAGCTTGGGAATGAAATCGGGGGTCCAGCCCTGCATCGGGTGGGGCTTGAACGCCGGGTGCGACACCGCCGGCGAGCCGTCCGGGTTGCGTTCCTGGGCGCCGCCGCTGGTCAGCAAGGCGGCGTCTTCGGGCTCGCACACCACGATCTTGGTGTCGGGGCGTTGCTTGGCGAGTACCCGCGCCACGCCCTTCAAGGTGCCGCCGGTGCCGTAGCCGGTGACCCAGTAATCGAGCGGCGCGCCGTCGAAATCGTCGAGAATTTCCTGCGCCGTAGTGCGCGAGTGGAAGTCGGGGTTGGCTTCGTTTTCGAATTGGCGGGTGAGGAACCAGCCATTGGCCTCGGCCAGCTCGATCGCCTTGTTGACCATGCCGATGCCCTTTTCCGCCGCCGGCGTGAGCACCACCTTGGCGCCGAGAAAGCGCATCAGCTTGCGCCGCTCGACGCTGAAGCCGTCGTGCATGGTGACCACCAGCGGATAACCCTTGGCCGCACAGACCATCGCCAGGCCGATGCCGGTATTGCCGCTGGTCGCCTCGATGACCGTTTGGCCGGGCTTCAGTTCGCCGGCTTGTTCCGCCGCCTCGATGACGCCGAGCGCCAGGCGATCCTTGACCGAGCCGAGCGGATTGAATGCCTCGATCTTGACGTACAGGTTGATGCCGGCAGGCGCCAAGCGGTTGATCTTGACCACCGGCGTGCGGCCCACCGTCTCGAGAATGTTGTCGTACCTGTGTCCCATGGATCCCCCGGGAAAAAGAGTAAGAGTGCGTGCTTTGGATTGGTTTTATCGCAAACGGTCGGCCGCGGCGATGCGCTCAATGGACCGCGCGGTGGCGCACGTAGAGCCCGTCGCGCAGACCATCGAAGAATCGATCGAGCAGCGGATGGGCGATCGGTGCGCCGGTCAAATCGGGTTCAAGATTTTGCTCGGTCACGTAGGTCATGTGCGTCGCTCGATCGACCAGCACGTGGTACCACGGCCGGTCCTTCGGCGGCCGCGACGTCGCCATGGTCTCGTACCATTCCTCGGTGCCTTGGAAGGTGGCATCGACATCGACGATGACGCCGCGATAGTCGAAGCGCTTGTGGTGGATCAGCTGGCCGACGCGAAAGCGCGCGCGGTGATCGGTCATCGGTGAGCTCCTGTATCGCTAATTTCGTCGCATGCCTCAGGCGTTCGTTGACAGCGCAACGGGCCGCGCGGCTATTATCGCGCCGTCTCTTCGTTCCCTTCATCCTATCGGGGTTTGCCATCGATGTCCGCCCGTCTCGGAATTGTTTGCTATTGGCTGGGGATCGGGGTCGCCATCGCGCTCGTCGCGGCGGCCGTTCTGTGGAATGCCTGGACGTTCAATCAGCATCGCGTGGCGCAGCGGCAGCTCAATTCCCTCGGTGTCGATGTGTCGGCCGCTGTCGCGGCAAATCCGGCACCCGGTTCGCCCGAAGCCGCCGAACTGGAACTGCTGCTCGACGCCGACCGCCGCGGCATTCTGGAGGAAAACTTCCAGGCGTTGCTCAGCGAGCCGCAGAAGCGCGCAATTGCGGTGGCGCGGCGCGACCGGCTGGATCAGCGGGCCGGCGAGCGCACGACCTCGCTGGTGGTCGGCGCGGCGCTGATCCTTGGTGCGATTGTCGCTTATGGGGTCGGCCGCAGGATCCGGCGGCGGTCCGCTTAGGCGCTACGCCTCGACGATCGGCTGGGCGATGATCCACAGGCTGATCATGGTGTAGCCGACCATCAGCACCAGCATCGGATACTGGCTGCGCAGGGCGATGGCGCGGTCGCCGAAGGCGCGCAGCGCCATCACATGGGCCAGGTAGACCGCGACGATATGGCCGATGACGATGGCGATCACCGCGGCGATCCAGGCGAAGCGGGCGCCGACGATGGCGATATCGACCTGGTAGTCGGCAGTGCCGAACAGGTTCCAGCCATAGCCGAAGGGGTCGGAGGCGAGCGGGATGATCTGCTGGCCGAAGATCAAGAACAGCGACAGGAAATGCGCCAAATGGTAGGCGATGGCGATCGGCACCAGGGTGAAGATGAACACCCGCCCGATGCTCAGAGCCGACCATTGCTTTGGCGCGCCGCCGAGCTCGCCGGGGCCGGCCCTGCGGGTCAACGCGGCGATAACGGTGCAAAAACCCATGTAGACGGCGAAGAAGATCAGCGGCGTCAGCACAATGCCGGCGGTGGTGATGATGCCGCTGGCGTTGGTCAGGCCCAGCGCGTTGGGCAGCGCGCTGATGAACGGCACGGCGAGCGCGGCGTTGAAGATCGCCTGCCAGGCCGGCGTGTCGGCGAAGCCGTCGAAACTCACGGTCGACAGCACCAGCAGTACGAACGCCATGATCGAGACGGACGGTACTACCTTGGTTAACAGCCCGACGCCGTAGGGCCGCAGGTCGATGCGCCGCTCGTCCGGGCGCGCTCGGCGGAAGCAGGTCGCGCAGTCGCGGCAATCGCTCGACCTATTAGACTGGCAGACATCGTTGTCGCACGCCTTGCAATGGGCCGACGTCGTCACCCGCAGCTCGATGCGGGCGAAGCGGGCAAACAGGCCGAACAGGATCGAGAATGCCTCGCCACGCCGCAGCCAGGCTTCGATGCCGATGAAGTACATGCCAATCCAGGTGGCGACGCTGTAGAGGATAACCGCGATCGACAAACTCGCCGGTATCGCCCGGTTCGGCCACACCAACTCGGCCCAGGCAAAGACGACAAACACGAATACCGCCGGCCAGGCGCTGGCGTGAGCCGGCAGCTCGCGGTTCCTGGGTTGGGCAGCGGGGCGTAGGAGGCGGGTGGCACCGGCGACCCATTCGGCGACGATGCGCCACGGATTGAGCAAGGACCACAGATCGCCGATCAACGCGCTGAAAAAGGCGAGGCCGACCCACCAGATAACCCAAACGGCGGTCGGGATAATGTTCTTCTCCGGGTCGTCCTGCACGCCGAACAGGCCGGCGAGAATCAAGATAATGAAAATTCCCACCGAAAGCAGGCGCAGCAGGAACAGCGTGTAGCGATGGGCGATGGCGCGGCCGACCGCGGTGTCCAACAACTCGAGACGCGGCACGTCATCGCCCTTGCGCTCCCTGCGCACGAAAATGCCGACGATGACGAACGACAGCGCGACCGTGGCGCCAGCGCCGGTCACATAAAGCCACAACGGGATCGGCAGATCGTAGCGCTGGGCGAACGCGTGGGCGTGGGCTGGCGCAGCCGAGGCGAGAAACACCAACAGCGCCAATGCGCCGTACCTAAAACGCGCCGCGCTGGTTATAATTACGCGTTGAAACAGGGGATTACCCACGGTCACTTAGCGCGGCAGCACTTCAAGATAAATCAGCGTTTTTTCGGCATGGTGGTCGGCGCCGAAACCGTGGCTCTCGATGGCGAACCGTCCCGCGGCGCGGGCGTCGATCGTCATCGCCGCTTCGCCATTCGCGTCGACCTTGGTTGTCACGTTATAGCCGTGCAAGTGGAGTTCGGTTGCTTCGTTGCTGGTCCAGCGCAGTTCGACCTGCTCGCCTTGGGTGACCCGCACCACCCCAGTACCGCCGGATTTTTCGACCTCGGCGCCCGCCGCTTCCCGGTCGACGATGTCGATTTCGACCACTCGGGCATCCTGTGCGGGCACAGCGGCGATCCCTGCGCCAGTAACCACGGCAGCGACAGCAATTGTGGAGAAAATACGGCGCATACCGACCTCAAAGCCTCTTGAATTACGGAACGTATAAACAATTGCAGTACGACCGGCGGTTCACAAGGGCGCGAGAGACAATCGGCTGCGACCCGTCGCCGCGCCGCAAACTCGGCTAAATCCGTGATCCCGGCTGCGCCATCGCCCGCTGCAAGACCTGGCGGTAGGCGCCTGCGCCGAGAAACCCGCCGTCGACGGCCATATCCATGCCGGTGACGAAGCCGGCCTCGTCGCTCGCCAAGAACAGCACCGCGGCGGCGATTTCCTCGGGTTGAGCAATGCGCTCCATTGGCGTCATCCATTGCATCGCCTCCTTGAAATCGTCGGAGCCGGCGACGATCGGCGTATCGACGATGCCGGGGTGGACCGCATTGACGCGGATGTTCCACGGCGCGAACTCCATTGCCGCGCTCTTGGTGAGGCCGCGAATGCCCCATTTCGCCGCGGTGTAGGCGGTGGCGAAGTGGCCGGTCATGCCGGCGATCGAGCCGATATTGACGATGGCGCCGCCGCCGCTGTCGCGCAGCGCCGGCGCGACCGCCTGGGTGCCGAGAAAGGGCCCGGTGAGATTGATGTCGAGCACGCGCTGCCATTCCTCGCGGCTGATGTCGAGCATCGAAGGTTTGCGCAGGCCGATGCCGGCGTTGTTGACCAGAATATGCAAGGCGCCGAATTCCTGCACGGCGAAGTCGACGGCCCCCTGCCAAGCGCCCTCGTTGGTGACATCGAGGTGACGGTAGTGCGCGGTCAGGCCGTCGTCGCGGATCGATTGGGCGACCGCTTCGCCCTCGTCGTCGAGCACATCGCACAGCAGCACCTTGGCGCCCTCGGCGGCGAACAGGCGCGCTTCGGCCGCGCCCTGGCCGCGGCTGGCGCCGGTGATTAGCGCCACTTTTCCTTCAAGTCTGCCTGCCATATCAATTCTCCTTCTGGATCGGTCCGCTGTTGCGTTTAATCGGCTGGCTGTACTTCGAAGGCATCGCCTTTACGCCCGACCCGGCAGATCGAATAGGGGGGCGGAAAGTGCGCCGGCAGCAACCGATGGCCATATTCCGCCGCTTCTTCCAGTAAGTTGCGCCGGGTCGTGCGCGCCGCGTCCTGGTCTTCGCAGGAGTATGTATTGACGTCTGGATAGGTCATCTCGAGGGGCGAATGCATGATGTCGCCGCAGAAAATACCGGTTTCGCCATCGCTGGTGGCGCGCAGGTTGCAATGGCCGAGAGTGTGGCCATAGGACGCCTCGATGCGCAGGTCGCTGTCGATCTCGTGGCCGTCGTCTACCAGAACCGCCTGACCGGCAGCGACGACCGGCGCGACACTGTCGGCGAAACAGTCGTCCTGCAGGATGAACGGCGGCAGCGTCCGGGTTTCCGGGTTCCAGTTGTCGTACTCGCGCCGTGCGATCAGATATTTCGCATTGGGGAAGGTCGGCGCCCACTGGCCGTCGCGCAGCTCAGTGAACCAGCCGATATGGTCGACATGGAGATG
>JBFKGW010000155.1:0-6507 GCA_041633145.1 Alphaproteobacteria bacterium | reverse complement strand
TGCGCGCCGAGCGCGGCGAGGTCACCAAGGGCACGATCATGTATCAGGGCGAGCGGGTCGAGGGGTTGACCCCCGATGCCCTGGTAAAGCGCGGCGTCATCCAGGTGATGGAAGGCCGCCACTGCTTCGAACACCTGTCGATCGAAGACAACTTATTGACCGGCGCCTATACGCGGCGCGATTTCACCGAGACCCGCCGCGATCTGGAGATGGTCTATGGCTATTTTCCGCGCTTGCAGGAACGCCGGCGGGCGCAGGCCGGCTATACCTCAGGCGGCGAACAGCAGATGTGTGCGTTGGGACGGGCGCTGATGGCGCGGCCGCGCATGATTCTGCTCGACGAACCGTCGATGGGTCTGGCGCCGCAACTGGTCGAGGAAATTTTCGAGATCGTCGACAGACTCAACAAGAACGAAGGCGTGACTTTCCTGCTGGCCGAACAGAATACCAACGTCGCCCTGCGACACGCCGATTACGGCTACATCCTGGAAAACGGCCGCGTCGTACTCGACGGCGACGCCGAAGCGCTGCGCAACAACGAGGACGTCAAGGAATTCTATCTCGGCCTGTCGACCGCCGGCCGGCGTAGCTATCGTGACGTCAAGCATTACCGCCGGCGCAAACGCTGGCTCGCCTAAGGCCGGCTGCCAATTACCGGGGGAGGCGCCGCCGTGCCTGATACCGACCATTTCGACCGTCAGGAATTGCTCGATCCGGACGCGCGCGAAGCCGAACTGTTCGCCGCACTAAGCGCACAAATCGCCCACGCCAGGACAAGCACGCCCCATTTCGCTACCAGTCTGGCCGATATCGAGCCGGCTGCCGTCACGAGCCGAGCGGCGCTGGCGAAACTGCCGGTCTTGCGTAAAAGCGCACTGATCGACATGCAGCGGCAAAACCCGCCTTTCGGCGGCGTGGTTGCGCAGCCGGTAGCCGAATTATCGCGGCTGTTCACCTCGCCCGGGCCGATCTACGAGCCGGAGGGCAAGCGCCACGACTACTGGCGGCTGGCCCGCGCGCTGTACGCGGCGGGTTTTCGCCAAGGCGATCTGGTGCACAACTGCTTCGCCTACCATCTGACACCGGCTGGCGCGATGCTGGAATCGGCGGCGCACGCGCTCGGCTGCCCGGTCATTCCGGCAGGCCCGGGTAATACCGAGCAGCAAGTGCAAGTCATCGAGGACTTAAAGCCGGTCGCCTATACCGGGGTGCCCGACTATCTCAAGATCCTGCTCGACAAGGCGCAGGAACTGGGCCGCGACGCCGCCTCGATCAGCAAGGCCCTGGTGTCGGGCGCGGCATTGCCGCCGCCGTTGCGCGCCGAGCTGCAGGAGCGCGGCGTCAAGGTGTTGCAGTGCTACGCCACCGCCGATCTCGGCCTGATCGCGTATGAAACTGAAATCGGCGGCAGTTTGTGTGACGGCATGGTGATCGGCGAAGGCATCATCGTCGAGATCGTGCGGCCGGGCACCGGCGATCTGGTGCCGGAAGGCGAAGTCGGCGAGGTCGTCGTCACTACCTTGAACCCGGATCACCCGCTGATCCGCTTCGCCACCGGCGATTTGTCGGCGATATTGCCGGGCACCAGCCCCTGCGGGCGCACCAACCTGCGCATCAAGGGTTGGATGGGCCGGGCCGATCAGACGACCAAGGTAAAGGGCATGTTCGTCCGGCCCGAGCAGGTCGACACCATCCTCAAGCGGCATCCGGAAATTGCCCGCGGCCGGCTGGTGGTCTCGCGCGACGGCCAGCAAGACGCCATGACGCTGCAGTGCGAGGCCGCCGATGCCGGCTCGCAACTGGCCGACGCGGTGTCGGCCACCGTTACCGATATCACCAAGCTCAAGGCGAGCATCGAGATCGTCCCGCCGGGATCGTTGGCGAACGACGGCAAGGTGATCGACGACACGCGCCCGATCGAGTAGTCCCGGCGTGCGTGGACCCACAGCCAGGCGAAATATCTCGCGCACGCTGCTGCGCCTGTTCTTCTTTTCGCTCGTCGTCGGCCTTGTTCTGTCGGCGTTGAACGTCAGTCCGCAGTCGTTGTTGGGCACAATTGGCGGCACGCTAGAAGTTATTTTCTTCAGAATTGCCGACGTGGTGGCGTGGGCAGTGCCGTTCGTGTTGATCGGCGCCGTCGTCGTCGTACCTATCTGGCTGGTTCTGGCAGCGTTGCGATTGGTCAGGCGACGCTAGCGTGCGAATACAATAATCCGCATAATGGCAAGATCTAAACCGACCGGGGCAGAGATCCCGGCACTTAAATTCCCCTCACGGGGACTTTTTTTTGGACAGGAGTAGGCAGATGGAGAATTCCGCACAGCACCTAACCGATTTGGTCATTGGACTAATCGCCACCTATGGCGTGAACGTGGTCGGCGCGTTTGTCGTCCTCATCGTCGGCCTGATCGCTGCCGGTTGGTTGAGGCGGGTAGTGCAGCGCATGCTGCGGCGCACCGGCCGCGTCGAAGAGACGCTCACAAGATTTCTTGGCAGTCTGGTCAAGTACGCCGTCATCGCATTCACCGTTATTGCGGTCTTACAACAATTCGGCGTTGAAGCGACCAGTCTGGTCGCCGTTTTTGGCGCGGCCGGACTGGCGATTGGTCTCGCCTTGCAGGGTACCTTGAGCAACGTTGCGGCGGGCGTGATGCTGTTGTTGTTCCGCCCCTTCAAGGTCGGCGATTTCATCGAAGCGGGCGGCCATGCCGGCTCGGTGAAAATAGTCTCGCTGTTCACCACCGAGCTGGCGACCGGTGACAATGTGCAGATCATCATCCCCAACGGGGCGATCTGGGGCTCCGCGATCAAGAACTTCAGTTTCAACGACACCCGCCGGGTCGACTTGCTTATGGGCATCGATTACGGCGACAACATCGACACCGCGATCGCGACAATAAAGCGGGTGATCGGCGAAGAAGTGCGGGCGCTGACCGATCCCGAACCGCTGGTTGCGGTGTCCGAGCTGGCTGACAGCTCGGTGAACCTGGTGGTCCGGGTGTGGGTCAACGCCAGCGATTATTGGGCCGTGCGCTTCGACCTCACCAAACAGCTGAAAGAACAGCTCGAGGCCGATGGCATCAGCATTCCGTTCCCGCAACGCGTTGTGCATATGGCGACGGCGGCCGCCTAGCCGTGCTATTCAACGCCTAGGGAGACAAACATGCGGGTCGCCATCGTCACCGAACCGGGGCTCGACAACCTGGCAGTTGTCGAGCGTCCCGACCCCGAACCGGGGCCGGGCGAGGTGTTGGTGCGCCTGCGCGCCGCGACGCTGAACTACCGCGACCTGCTGACCGTCGAAGGCGGCTACGGCTCCAAACAGCGCACGGTCGATCTGATCCCGCTTTCCGACGGCGCCGGCGAGGTAGTTGCGGTGGGCGAGGGGGTGACGCGCTTCAAGCCCGGCGACCGGGTGGTCGGCAACTTCTTTCAGGAATGGCTGGCCGGCGAACCGAACCAGGAGAACCTCCAATCGGGTCTGGGCGGCGTGCTCGACGGCGTCGCCTCGGAATTGCGGGTATTCCCGCAGTATGGCCTGTGCCAGACGCCCGACCATCTGAGCGACGCCGAGGCGGCCGCTTTGCCGTGCGCCGGGCTGACCGCGTGGAGCGCGGTGATCGATCAGGGCGGCGCCGGGCCAGGCGATCTGGTGCTCACCCAAGGTACCGGCGGTGTGTCGGTGTTCGCCGTGCAGTTCGCCAAGCTCGCCGGCGCCAACGTGATCGCCACCTCGTCGTCGGACGCGAAGTTGCAACGGGTGCGCGCGCTCGGCGCCGATCACACCATCAACTACACCGAAACGCCGGAGTGGGCGCGACCGGCGCGCGATTTCAGCCAAGGGCGCGGGGTCGATCTGGTGGTCGAGGTCGGCGGCGCCGGCACACTGGAGCAGTCGATCAAAGCGGTGCGGCCGGGCGGCGCGATCTGCCTGATCGGCGTGCTCTCCGGCGCCAACCACGAGTTCCGTCTGCCGCTGGTGGTGACCCGCAAGATCCGCATGGAGGGCGTCACCTGCGGTAGCCGCGAACAGTTCGAGGCGATGCTGCGCGCGATCGATCAGCACCGGCTGCGCCCCGCCCTCGACGAGCAGGTGTTCGGCCTCGACGAGCTGCCGGCGGCTTTCGCCCACATGCGCGAGGGCCGCCACTTCGGCAAGGTCGCTATCGAGATTTAGCGAAGGTTCTCACCTTGGCGAAAAATACCCTCTCCCTAAAGGAGAGGGGCTTTGCGCTGGAGTCCGTTGAGCGTTTGCAGGAACTTATTTACCGCGCGCCGGAGACATTGATCTTGGTGCCGGCGATGTAAGATGCTTCGTCCGACAGCAGGAACAGGATCGCATTGGCGACTTCCTCGGCCTGACCGACCCGCTTCATCGGCAGGTTGGGCCCGACCTGCTCGACGCGGCCCGCCGGCTGAATTTCGGTGTCGATGACGCCCGGGCTTACCGAGTTGACGCGGATGCCTTCGGCGGCCACTTCCTGCGCCACGCCCCAGTTGAACGAATCGATGGCGCCTTTCGAGGCTGCATAGGACACATTCACGCCGGGAACGCCGATATGCGAGGCGGCCGAGGAAAGATTGACGATAGCGCCGCCCTTGCCGCCGTGGATCGTCGACATGCGCCGGATGGCCTCACGGCAGCAGATTAGCGTGGCTGTAATATTAAGCTCCCACAGCGGCGTCAGATCTTCGGCCTTCAGCTCGTCGACCCGGCCGTAGGGGCCGACGATGCCGGCGCTGTTGACCAAATGAGTGACCGTGCCGAGTTCGCTGTCGACGGTCTCGAACAGGCGCACCACATCGGCTTCCTTGCTGACATCGGCCTGCACGGCGATCGCCTTGGCGCCGGCCTTTTCGCAGGCGGCGACGACCTGGTCGGCGCGCTCCTTGTTGCTGACGTAATTTACGCAGATCGCTTCGTAGCCTTGTTCGGCGGCGCCGATACAGGTGGCCGCGCCCAGGCCGCGGCTGCCTCCGGTAACAACAAGAACTCTGGACATGATGTACCCCCGAGAATTGTTTGAATTTTTCGGCCGGGCAATTCGGCCACGGTTTAGGAGTGTGGCATAGCGCGTCTGGTGGGGCAGGATCAAATGATGTATTTGCCGCCGCTCGTTGTCTTTGCCATAAAAACCCTATCTTGTGGGCTCGTCGAGACGCCCAACGAAACAGGAGTTCACATGGCCGACCAAGATCTCAAGACGTTCGAAGTGATTTTCGATTGCGATGCGCGCGCGGTCGGCAAGATGCGCTGCGAGATGGACGTGCGCTTGCTCCATCCGGAAAAGCTGGAATGGCAGATGGCCTCCGACGAATACGGCTTCCACGGCGGCGACGGCACGGCGCCGCTGCCGATCGCCTATTTCATGGCCGGCTTGACCAGCTGTCTGATGACCCAGTTTCGCGCCTTCGCCAAGCGGCTGCGCGTCGATATCCGCGATGTGCAGATCCATTGCCAGTGCGAATGGGAGGCCACCCAGCGCGGCCGCGAGCCCTATGAATCGGCGCCGCGCAGCATCAATATGGATCTGACGGTCGACAGCGACGCGCCGTTCGAAGACATTAAACGGGTGATCGATGCCGCCAAGAAGGGCTGCTTCATCGAGCAGATGATGAACAAGCAAAACGATATCGGCCACCGCCTCAAGGTCGGTGACGAATGGGTCGCGGTTTGACCGGGTAAGCGCGCCGGTGAGCGATCCCGTTACCACCGAGGTAATGAAATTCGGTATGAAGCCGGGTGGGGGCGGCTCGCTGCCGCGCATCGAGGATGCGCGCCTATTGGCCGGCGGCGGCCACTATCTCGATGATCTCGCCTTCGATGGCCTGGCCCACGCGGTGTTCGTCCGCTCGCCCCACGCCCATGCGCGCATTAGTGCGGTTGATACCAGCCAAGCCGGCGCGGCGCCGGGCGTTTTGGCGGTCTTCACCGGCAAGCAACTGGTCAAAGAGCACGGCCTCGGCGCCGTGCCGTTCCGCCAGTTCCCGCCCCATCCGCAGGCGACGCCGCTGACGCCGCCGCCGCGCTACCCGCTGATGCCGGACGTGGTGCGTTATGTCGGCGACAATGTGGCGCTGGTGGTCGCCGAGACGCTCGAGCAGGCGCTCGACGCCGCCGAGCTGGTCGACGTCGACTACGACATCCTCGAGGCGGTCGCCGATCCCGCCGCCGCAGTGGCCGACGGCGCGCCGGCGATTTGGCCCGACGCGCCGAACAATGTCGTCGGTGTGTGGGCGCAGGGCGACGAAGCGGCCGTCGATGCCGCCATCGCTGGCGCCGCCCACGTCACCGAGATCGAGCTGATCAACAACCGGCTGGTGCCTAACTCGATGGAGCCCCGCGGCTGCACCTGCGAGTTCGACGCCGAGAGCGGCCGCTACACGTTGCACATCGGCGTGCAGATGCCGCACCTGCTGAAAACCCATCTGTGCGAAGACGTGTTCGCCATGCCGGAGGACCGGCTACGCGTCGTCGTCCCGGACATCGGCGGCGGCTTCGGCATG
>JBFKGW010000154.1:0-6578 GCA_041633145.1 Alphaproteobacteria bacterium | reverse complement strand
TGGGCTTGAGCCCTGGCTCAAAGCGTGGGAGAAAGTCGCTGCGCTGACGTCGCGGGCCGATGCCGTTAATCTGGACCGCAAACAGGTGGTCTTGAACGCGTTTTTCGAGTTGGCGTCGGCCGCCCGCGGATAATGCCTGCCGGCGTCCGCCAGCGGCGCGCGGAAGGAACTGGGACATGAGCGAACTTTTTGCCCGCTATCTCACGCCATTAACCTATCTGTTATGGGCGATGATAATAATCGGCTCGGTCGATCATTTCGTCTTTGAGTTTTTGCCGCGTCGTGTCGCCGACGCAAATCTATATGCTATGTGGCCGCTACTCGCCGTCGTGTGGTTTGGTCACAAGCACGTCGCACGGATCAAAGCGCAGTCGATGCGCGACAATATGGGCGACGGCGCCTAAATCGCGCTTCCTCGTACTCGAATTCTTAACAAACGGATTGAACGGTGGCTGATAAGCCCTTTTACCTGACGACGCCGATCTATTACGTCAACGACAAGCCCCATATCGGCCATGCGTATACGACGTTGGCGTGCGATGTGCTGGCGCGCTTTCACCGCCTCGACGGTGAGGATGTGCATTTCCTCACTGGCACCGACGAGCATGGCCAGAAGGTGGAAAAATCGGCCCAGGCGGCTGGCGTCGACCCGCAGACCTTCACCGACGAGGTGAGCCAGAATTTTCGTCGGCTGGCCGCCGACATGAACTATTCCAACGACGATTTCATCCGCACCACCGAGCCCCGCCACATTGCGGCGTGCCAGGCGCTGTGGCGCGCCATTCGCGATAACGGCCACATTTATCTGGGCAGCTACGCCGGCTGGTATGCGGTGCGCGACGAGGCGTTCTACGCCGAATCCGAGCTCACCGAAGACGACAACGGCACCAAAGTGGCGCCGTCGGGCGCCGAGGTCGAATGGGTCGAGGAACCGAGCTATTTCTTCGACCTGTCGAAATGGCAGCAGCCGTTGCTCGACTTCTACGCGGCCAACCCCGATTTCATCGGCCCCGAGACCCGGCGCAACGAAGTGGTCAGTTTCGTCGCCGGCGGCCTCAACGACCTATCGGTCAGCCGCACCAGTTTCAAGTGGGGTGTGCCGGTGCCCGACGACCCCGATCACATCATGTATGTGTGGTTGGATGCGCTCAACAACTACCAGACCGCGGTCGGTTATCCCGATACCGAAAGCGAAATGTATTCAAAGTATTGGCCAGCCGATCTTCACATGGTGGGTAAGGATATTCTGCGCTTTCACGCGGTCTATTGGCCGGCCTTCCTGATGGCCGCGGGGTTGGCGCCGCCGAAGCGGATCTACGCCCATGGCTGGCTGCTCAACCGCGGCGAAAAGATGTCGAAAACGCTGGGTAACGTGGTCGCCGCGCACGATCTGGTCGAGCGTTACGGTCTCGATCCGGTGCGCTATTACCTGATGCGCGAGGTGCCGTTCGGCCAGGACGGCTATATCAGCCATGAAACCATGGTCGGCCGGATCAACGGCGATCTCGCCAACGATCTGGGCAATCTGGCGCAACGCGTCCTGTCGATGATCAGCAAGAATTGCGACGGCAAGGTGCCGCAGCCGCAATCCTTGATCCGCGACGACACCGCCATCCTCGCCGCCGCGGGCGGCGTGCTTGGTACCGTGCGCGAAGAATTCGACCGCCAGGCCTTTAACCGCGGGCTGGAGGCGATCTGGAAGGTGGTCGGCGATGCCAACCGCTACGTCGATGCCCAGGCGCCCTGGGAGCTGCGCAAGACCGATCCCGAGCGTATGGCGACGGTGCTCTATGTCCTGGCCGACGTGATCCGCCATCTGGCGATCCTGGTGCAGCCGGTAATGCCGGATGCCGCATCGGCCATGCTCGATCAGTTGGCGGTGCCCGCCGAGCGGCGCTCGTTTGCCGCGTTGGGCAGCGATCATGCCGTGGCACCGGGCACCGAGCTGCCCAAGCCCAGTCCGGTATTCCCGCGCTATGTGGAAGAAGAAGCGGCCACCTAAGCATGCTCGTCGATAGCCATTGCCATCTGGATTTCAAGGACTTTGGGGACGAGGTTGACGATGTGGTCGCGCGCGCCGGTGCCAACGGGGTCGGCGCCATGGTCACAATTTGCACCCACCTCAGCCGGTTCGAAGCGGTGCGGGGGGTCGCCGAGCGCTTCGACAACGTGTGGTGCAGTGTTGGCGTCCATCCCCATGAAGCCGGCGCGGAAGGCCAGCAGGCCGCGGATAAGCTGATCTCGCTCGCCGATCACCCGAAAGTAGTCGGCATCGGCGAGACCGGGCTCGATTACTACTACGAACACAGCCCGCGCGACGCCCAGCGCGAGAGTTTCCATGCCCATATCGCGGCGGCACGGCAGACCGGCTTGCCGTTGATCGTCCATGCGCGCGATGCGGACGACGAAATGGCGGAGATCCTGCGCGAAGAACACGCCGCCGGGCCGTTTTCCGGCGTGATGCACTGTTTCAGCAGCGGCCGTTCGCTGGCCGAGGCGGCGCTCGAGATCGGTCTCTACATCAGCTTTTCCGGCATTCTCACATTCAAGAAGGCGGACGAGCTACGCGCCATCGCCGAAGACGTGCCGCCGGACCGGCTGTTGGTCGAAACCGACGCGCCCTATCTGGCGCCGGTACCCAACCGCGGCAAGCGTAACGAGCCGGCGTTCGTCGTCCATACCGCGGCGCAATTGGCGGCCCTTAAGGACATGACGTCAGCGCAACTGGCGCAGCAGACCACCGACAATTTTTTCCGGCTGTTCAGCCGGGCGCGCCGGCCAGGGTAGGGGCCCCGGGTTGCGTATCACCGTCCTGGGAAGCGGCAGCTCCGGCGGCACGCCGATGCTGGGGCCCGGCGGCTGGGGTGTCTGCGATCCGGCCAACCCGAAAAACCGCCGGCGGCGCCCGTCGATCCTGGTCGAAGACCGGGATAACCGCCTGCTGGTCGATACTTCGCCGGATCTGCGCGAACAGTTGCTGGCGGCCGGGGTGTGGGAAATCGACGCCATCCTCTACACCCACGCCCACGCCGACCACATCAATGGCATCGATGACATTCGCTCGCTGAACTTCCACCGCCGGGGGCCGATCGACGCTTATGCCAGCCGGCAGACGCTGGACACGCTACAGGAACGCTTTGGCTATGTCTTCGAGCCTTACGCCACGGAAACGCCGCAGTTCTATCGGCCTTGCCTGACGCCGCACGAAATCGACGGGCCGTTCCGCATCGGCGCCACCGACATCGCGCCGTTTCACCAGGAGCATGGGCGCATTCCCTCATTAGGATTTCGAATTAATAAGTTCGCCTATTCGACTGATGTTAAAGCATTATCGGAAGAATCTTTTGCGACGCTGGAGGGTGTCGAGGTGTGGATCGTCGATTGCCTGTCGGAAACGCCGCACCCGGCCCACAGTCACTTGGCGCAGACCCTCGATTGGATCGACCGAGTGGCGCCAAAGCGCGCGATCCTCAATCACTTGAGCCACCGCATGGACTACGACCAGTTGGCGGCGAAACTGCCGGCAGGCGTCGAGCCAGCGTATGACGGAATGGTGATCGACGTCGCCGACGGCTAGTCGCCAGTCCACAGGTATTTGAATTAGTCTGGCAATTGGAACAAATCGCCTACCGAAAGGAAGCGCCATGTCTGACAAGGAAATTATCTACGTCGGCGATCCCATGTGCTCCTGGTGCTGGGGCTTTTCGCCGGTTTTGGGCCGGATTCGCGAGGCATACGACGCCATTGCGCCGATGCGCGTTATCGTTGGCGGATTGCATGCGTTTGATACCGAACCCATGAGCGATGAATATAAGGCGACGATCCGCTCCCATTGGGAACATGTCGCCGAAGCGACCGCGCAACCGTTCAACTATGCCTTTTTCGACCGCGAAGGCTTCGTGCTGGACACCGAACCGGCGTGCCGCGCTACGGTGACCGTTCGAAACATCAAGCCGGCGGCGGTGTGGCCATTCTATGAGTCGATCCACAAGGGCTACTACGTCGAAGACACCGATACGACGGCGCTCGAGACCTTCATGGCGTATGCCGAGCGCGAAGGCATCGACGGCGACGAATTCAAGGCCGCGTTCGAATCCGATGCCATGCGCCAGGAAACCCTGGAAGACTTCGCCTGGTGCCAACAAACCGGTGTGACCGGGTTTCCCACCGTGGTGCTGCGTGAAGACGAGCATATGGCGGCGCTGACGATCGGTTATCGGCCGTTCGAAGATCTGAAGCTGGCGCTTGATGCGTGGACCGCGGGGGATCTGAGCTTGGCGCAGAACGCGTCGAGCCAGCACTAACGCTGGCCGAAATCGATTTCGAAACCAGGGGAAAGTATAATCGCTAAGATCAAGCGATCGCTCCCACATCTGAATTTAACATAATATATATTATGCGATAATTAGTTCTGCTACAGGGCGACATTGGATATGCCCGAGCCTGGCGCAGAGCATCTCCCCTGCCGGCAAAAATTTCAGATGTCGAGGAAGTGTGGGTTAGCCGCGGCCGCCGAATTGGATGCTATCGGACCACACGCGTTCGAGGCCACGCAGGTAATCGCGCGCTGCGTCGACTTTTTCCGGCTCGACGGAGATCGAACTGGCGTGGCGCATTTCCATTTCGCGCAGACCCCGGCACAGCTCGCGCCCCTTCTCGGTGGCGTGAATGCGCACCGAGCGACGGTCGCGCTCTGAACGGTTCTGCATCAGATAGCCGCAATCGACCAGGTGGCGAACGTTATAGGTCACATTGGAGCCGATATAGTAGCCCCGGTCGACCAACTCGCGGATCGAGACTTCGGTGTCCTGGACGTTCATCAACAACAGCGCTTGTACGGCGTTGATGTCGTCCGTTCCCAGTTTGCTCAACTCATAGCGGATCACGTCGAGATAGCGGCGGTGAAGCCGTTCGACGAGCCGGGTAATTTCGCCATAAGTATTGGCGACTACATCTCCAGAGGCATCAGGCATGATGCAGTTTTACCGCGTTGTTTGTTAATGAACCGTTATTTACGCTTGCGATCTGGTCAGTTTCGGCGCCGACCTTGGGGCCGAAATTGGCTCCATTTAACGCGCTGCACGACACGGTCGTTAACAAATTTCCCGCCATACCGCCGTGAGCGGACATTTAGGGCGCGACATTGGTAAATTTTACGGCCTGGCGTGGCCCTCGCGGAGTGCGCAAGCGCGGTGGATAAATTGCATAAATTCCAATGATTTTAAGGGGTTGGCATTTACTGGCTGCTAACCCAAGGCGCTCTAACATGGCTGCGATCAATGCCAATGGGAGTGGAGTGTCATGGCCTTCTCTGGAAACAGGATGAAGCGTACCCGCGCACAGCTAGCGGTCGCCGCGGTCTTGGTGGTTTCCGCCTGTGCGCCGCTGGCGCACCGCGACGGCACCGTCGGCGGCGATTCGGTTGCCATGGTTCGGGTCGGCGACGCCGCCCGCGATGCCGGCGATCCCACGGCCGCCTTGCCGCTGTATCAGCGTGCCCATCGCCTTGACCCCCAGAACACGACGGCAATCATTCGCATCGCCGAAACCTTCAACCAGATCGGCGCCTATCACGAAGCCGGCGACGCCTGGGCGTCGATTCTGCACCTCGAACCGAAAAACTTCGACGCCCTCGTGGGTTACGGCAACACCTTGACGGCGCTGCAGCAGCCGGTATTGGCGCTAGAGTACTTCGAGCGGGCGCAAGCGCTCGACGAATCCGCGGCACTGTTTAACGGCATGGGGGTGGCGCACGATATGTTGGGCAACGCGGTGCAGGCGCAGGATGCCTACCGCAGCGGCCTTGCCATCGAACCCGGTAGCCTCCGCCTGTCCAACAATTTGGCTCTGTCGCTGGCGCTGTCGGGCGAGTTCACCGAGGCGATCGATATCCTCGAAGCGGTTGTCGAAATGTCGGGTGCTGGTATCCGGCATCGGCAAAACCTGGCGCTGGCCTATGGCCTCGCCGGTTTTTCCGAGCGCGCCGAAATTGTCGGCCGTCAGGACCTCGACAGCCTCTCGGTACAGCGTAATTTGGCTTTCTACCGGCTGGTCGGCGATATGCGCGACCATGCCGCCAAGGTTGCCGCTGTCGGCGCGCGCACCAATGGCGGTGTCATCGCCGACGGTGGCCTTGCGGTGCAAAGCGCGACGGTGTCCCGGTAGGTCGGTCTTCGATAGGCCGGAATCGAGACCCCTCCCCCCGCAAATCAAACCATCCCAGTTGCAAAAAAAACCCGGACCGCATGTCCGGGTTTTTCTTCGCCAGCACCGCAGACGAACCGGCGCGGCTAGTCGCTCCCGTTATCGGGTACTAGAGAAATCCTTGGGCGCGCAACGCATCGACCGTGCGCAAGGCGCCGGGGCCGATCAACACAATGAAAAGCGCCGGCATAATGAACAGGATCATCGGCACGGTGAGTACGGCGGGTAAGCGGGCCGCCTTCTCTTCCGCCTTCATTAGCCGATTGGTACGTAATTCGGCCGACAGCACCCGCAGGGCTTGTGTCAACGGAGTGCCGTACCGCTCGGTCTGCGCCAGCGTGTTGACGATGCCCTTGATACCGTCGAGCTTGACT
>JBFKGW010000153.1:0-6587 GCA_041633145.1 Alphaproteobacteria bacterium | reverse complement strand
TGGTACGAGGCCAACGCGCCACAGATCGTGCGCTGCTCGATCCTCGGTTATGGCTCGACCGGCCCGCGCGCCGGTCTGCCCGGCTACGACTTTTTGCTGCAGGCCGAGAGCGGGCTGATGAGCATCACCGGCGAGGCCGATGGCGATCCCATGAAACTCGGTGTCGCGATCGTCGATTTGTGTACCGGCATGTACGCCCTGTCGACCATTCTCGCCGCCATCAACGCCCGCCACAAAAGCGGCGTCGGCCAGGCGGTCGAGGTCTCGCTCTACGATACCGGGGTGTCGTTATTGGCCAACGTGGCGGCGAACTTTCTCGCCTCGGGCAAGGCCGCCGGGCGTTACGGCAATGGCCACCCCAACATCGTGCCCTACAACGCCTATCCTACCGGCGACGGCATGATCGCGCTGTCGGTCGGCAACGACATGCAGTTCAAGACCTTCAGCGAGGCGGTCGGCCACCCGGAATGGCCGGAAGACGAACGCTTCGCCCGCAATCGCGACCGGGTGGTCAACCGCGGCGCCTGCGACGGCATGATCGCCGACCTGTTGCAAACCGACACGACCGGCGCCTGGCTCGAGAAGCTGCAGGCCGCCGGGGTCTCGTGCGCGCCGATCAACACGGTCGAACAGGCGCTGACCGCGGCCCACTCGGTAGCGCGCGGGCTGGTCACGACGGCCGATCACACCACCGAAGGCGAGATCAAGATCCCCGGCATTCCCTTCCGCTTCTCGCGCGACCCCGCCGCGATCCGCCGTGCGCCGCCGGTGCTCGGCGAACATACCGAAACCGTGCTAAATGAAATCGGCAAGTCGGCCGACGACATCGCCGCCCTGCGTGAGGCGGGGGCAATTTAGCTAAGGTCGGTAAGTACTTTCGGGCGCGCGCGGCGCGGTGCGCTTAATTTGGAGACGATGATCAGATGGACCGGGATCGGTTGCATTTCCTGCTGCTGAACATCGGGCATTTTCTCGATCATTTGTTCACCTTGATCTTCGCCACTGTCGCAGCATTGGCCCTGCACCGCGAATGGGGCATCGGCTATGGCGAACTGCTGGCCTATGTGACGCCGGGGTTCTTCGCGTTTGGCGTTTTTGCCCTGCCCGCCGGCTGGCTGGCCGACCGGTGGAGCCGCGACGGCATGATGTGCGTGTTCTTCGTCGGCATCGGCGTGGCCGCGATCGCCACCGGGTTCGCGCAAACACCGCTGCAAGTCGGCACCGGCCTGTTCGTGATCGGCATGTTTGCCGCCATCTATCACCCGGTGGGCCTCGCCATCGTGACGATGAAATGGCGCAACACCGGCATGCGCATCGCCGCCAATGGGGTCTGGGGCAATCTTGGCGTCGCCTGCGCCGCGCTCATTACCGGCTTTTTCATCGACCATGGCGGTTGGCGAATGGCGTTCATTCTGCCTGGCGTTTTCTCCATTGCCGTGGGACTGGCCTATATGGGGCTCCGCTGGGAGGGCATACATGCCGAGCGAACCGCGTCGAAAACAGCGCACGCCTCTCCCAGCGGCGAGGGCAAGCTTGCCAACCGCGCGCTGTTGATGCGGGTCTCGGCGATCGTGTTTTTAACAACCGCCGTCTCCTCCATCATCTTTCAGTCGACCACATTCGCGTTACCAAAAATCTTCGACGAGCGCCTGCAGGGTCTCGCTGCGCAATTGACCCAATGGGGCGATAACCTCGCACAAGCTGGCCAGGGAGATATAGCGACCATGGTCGGCTCGCTGGCCTTTATCGTGTTCGCGGTCGCTTCGATCGCGCAGCTCGTGGTCGGCAGCCTGCTCGATCGGCTGGGACCACGTCGGGTGTTCATGGTCGTGGCAGCGATACAAATCGTGTTCTTCTCGCTGATGCCGGGGCTGACCGACGGGATTGCGCTGGCGGTGGCGCTCGGCTTCATGCTCGGCGCCTTCGGCCAGATCCCCATCAACGATTTCATGATCGGCAAGATGGCGAGCGGCGCGTTCCGGGCGCGCATCTACGGCGTTCGTTATGTGGTCAGTTTCACCGTGCTGGCGGTGACATTGCCGCTGATCGCCTTCGTCCATCAGAACTGGGGTTTCGACGTCCTGTTCCGCATTCTCGCCGCCGCCGCTCTAGTGATATTGCTCGCTGTCGTCAGTCTGCCGCGACGGCTGCCGACACCGGAGGCCGCGCGCGTGCCTGCGGAGTAATCGCCGTTACCAATTGGCTGCCGCTGGAGGCAGCTACAGCTGTCATCACCCGCGGTGATTTACGGCGCCTTTACATCTGTCATCGGATGTCGATCCGTCAAATGTCCGCGTTAGGGCGTAAAGCCGACGTTGGCGAACGCGACTGCAAACGGCAGATGCTGGCCGAGGCTGTTGAAGAAGTCGGATTTGGGCGGGTTTTTGTGTGTCCGCTATCACTAATAGCGGACATTTTTTGCGCCGTCGGCTTTTGCCGTGGCGGTCGCCGGTTTGTTGGCTGATTAGCTGGCGTTTTGGGGTGCATAGATCAGGCGATTACGGCTTTGGGCGGTGGTATCGCCGCGATTGATGTCAGGCGTTTGAGGTTCTGCATGATAGCGGTCAACAAGAACTCGTCGCGCGCGCCGGCGAGCCCGCGCCAGCGCAGCCGGGTCAGCGCCAGGTTGGCCTTGGCCTCGCCGAACAGGGTTTTGATCTTCTTGCGCTCGGCGCGGGAGACCGCGTCGGCGTCGCTTCAACATCGACGATCACCGAGCCTGCCATGTCGATCAGGTAGTTCAAGCTATAGCCGAACGTCACCTTGTGGCGACCGCGCGTCGTCCACGCCGCCGCCGGGTCCGAGGGTGACATCGCCTTAGGCGCTCGCTCAGGGTTGGTCGGCGTAGCCGCGCCCTACAGAGCGGCCAGCGGCCAGATAGTCGCGCACCGGCCGACTGGCCCGTTTAAACTCATTCTTTCCACTTCGTTCAAGTTTCAGAATAAGCCAGATCCTTTTATTCACCACGGACCAACATGTTCAATGCAAGCCGCCAAGGGCTTGCCGACGGTCGATCATTTATCAACATATCTGGGGCCCAACATATCTGGGTCCGTAACAAGCTTCGCGCAGGCTCAGTTCGTGAAAAGCGTTAAACTGCCGCCGCGGCATGCACCAAAGCTCCGGCCGGCAACATTACACCCGCTAGGCCAGCGCCTGGGTCCAACCGCCGTCGGCCGTGATCGACGTACCGGTCATATTGGCGGCCGCGTCAGAAGCAAGAAACGCGATTATTCTCGCAATCTCCTCTGGCTCGCCTAGCCGATCCATTGGAATTTTCTCCAAAAATCCGGCTTCGATCTCGCTGACCGGTTTTCCGGCGGAAGCGGCCAGATTAGTCATCAGTGTATTCCACCGCTCTGTTCGTGTCGGTCCCGGATTGATCGCGTTTACAACGATCCCCTGCGCTGCCACCTCGTCTGCCAAACCCTTGGTAACCGCCAACAAAGCGGCATTGGCGGCAGCGCCCGGCAGTAATCTGGAGCTGGGCTGCTTGCCAGTGTTTCCAACAACGGAAACGATGCGGCCGTAACCGTTTTCACGCATTACAGGGAGCACGGCGCGCAACATACGGATGGTTGCCATAAATTTGAGGTTCAAGCTGTCCTGCCAGACCTCGTCGGGTATGTCCCAGAATACGCCGCCCTGCGAGGCACCGGCGCTATTGATGAGGATGTCGATTCTGCCGAAGCGTTCCAGCGCGGCGGCGACAATTTTCTCGGCCGCACTGATGCCTGTTAAATCAGCGGAGTATGTGACGACATCGACCCTATATTGCGACGATATTTCGTCTGCGGTTTGATTGAGCGTTTCGAGATCGCGGGCCGTCAGTAAAAGGTGCGCTCCTTCTGACGCCAACATTCGTGCGCTGGCTGCCCCCAGCCCGCGGTTGCCGCCGGTGACGATAGCAATCTTGTCGGCGAGATTGAGGTCCATTTGTGTTCCAGTCTCCTGTGCCGATCAAAAGGAACGGGGAAGCCCGAGGACGTGCTCGCTCACGTAAGACAAAATCAGATTGGTCGACACCGGCGCAATCTGATAAAGGCGTGTCTCTCGAAACTTGCGCTCGATATCGTATTCCTCGGCAAAGCCGTATCCACCGTGAGTTTGCATGCAGACATTGGCAGCCTCCCACGAGGCCTCGGACGCCAGCATTTTGGCGAGGTTGGCGGCCTCTCCAGCGGGCTCGTTTGAGTCGTATAATTTAATAGCCTTTTGAACCATCAGATCAGCTGCCTCCGTCGCCGCATAAGCCCGTGCGATTGGAAACTGGATCCCCTGATTCTGTCCGATGGGCCGCCCGAAAACTTCCCGTTCGTTTGCGTAATCTGTCGCCTTTTTTATGAACCACCGCGCGTCGCCGATACATTCCGACCCAATTAAAATGCGCTCTGCATTCATACCATCCAAGATATACCGGAAGCCTTTGTCTAATTCGCCGATCAGGGAATTTTCCGGTATCACAAGGTCATCGAAGAACACTTCGGTCGTGGCGTGATTAATCATTGCGCGCAGAGGCTTGATAGTCAGTCCATTTCCCAACGCCTCCCTCATATCGATAAGGAATACCGATAATCCGTCACCGCGCTTTTTGACCTCTTCCTTTGGTGTGGTCCGTGCCAGCAAGAGCATCAGGTCTGAATGTTCAGCGCGCGACGTCCAGACTTTTTGGCCGTTAACAACAAAATTGTTTCCTTTCCGTACGGCTGTCGTCCGCAAACTCAGTGTATCCGTGCCGCTGGAGGGCTCGGTCACGCCGAATGCCTGCAGGCGCACTTCGCCGCGCGCAATTTTGGGTAGCCATTGCGATTTTTGGCTGTCGCTCCCATGACGCAGCAGGGTTCCCATCGTGTACATCTGCGCGTGGCAGGCCGCGCCGTTTGCGCCGCTCTTGTGAATTTCCTCGAGAATTGCCGCCGCAGCGGCAATCCCAAGACCGCTGCCACCATAGGTCTCTGGAATCAATGCGGCGAGAAATCCCGCCTCGGTTAGAGCTTTTACAAAGTCTGTAGGATAACTGCGGCTTCGATCCAGCTCGCGCCAGTACGCACCGGGAAAACTCTCGCAAAGAGCCCTGACGGATTCGCGGATAGCGCTTATGACAGTTTCTGATCCTTCGGATTGATCGCCGGTCGGCATAAGAAATGCTCCAAGAAATGAAATATTCTATGCAAGAGAAGTGAGAGCTTAAAACCCAATGAGATATCAGCGTGTTGACGTATAGGCTTTCGGCGCAAATGCACGCAAGACGATCGTAAAACAAAGTAGCGTTTTTTGGCGGCGTCTTTCACTAGCTCTGTCGGCGAGCCAGTCTCCCGCTGACAGTACAATGTGACTTTAGGCTCTTCGTATGCTTTCATGGCGATCTGAACAACAAGTGGAGCACCCGCGACGGTCGTGCCTGATCGACGTAGGTGAGGGAGGAAATCAATGAACCAGCAAGAATGGACGCGCCGTGCGTTCATGTATACGGCATCGGGCATCGGTGCCGCGGCGGTAATGGGCCGGATACCCGGCGTTTCGGCAGATAGTCACCAAGCGTTGAAGATCTGGGCCAACCCGGGCGTCCACAAAGTTGGCGCCAAGGATTGGAGCGCCATGGAAGCGCAGGGCGGTATTAAGATCGCCGCCACGGCGAAGAGCGCACGCGCCGACGAAGCGATCCAGAAGATGGTCGTCGGTGACGGTAACAAATTGTTCGATGCGGTCACCGACAATGGCGGCGGCATGGAAGACGCGCTGGCCTCGCAAGGCGCTATCGTGCCACTCGATACCAGCAAGATCCCCAATTGGAAGAACATCCTGCCTGTCTACCGAGAAGGCGGTTTGGCCGCCGACACTATCCGCTTTGAAGGCAAGGTGTACTCGACGCCGATGATCTCTAATGCCGATTCCATGGCCTACGACTTCAAGGCGCTGGGCTTCCACCCGGATAGCTGGGGGGTGATGTTCGATGCCCAGTTCAAGGGCCGCGTCGCGCTACAGAACGATTTTGGGCCGACGCTCACCAACATGGCGATCTACCTCAAGCAAACCGGCAAGATCGACATCGAAAATCCGTCCGACATGAAACCGAAGGAGGTCCAGGCGGTCTGCGAATTCCTTATCGACTGGAAGAAGAAGGGCCAATTCCGCACCTTCTGGGACGGCTTCCAGAACGGCGTCGGCATTCTGGCCAGCGGCGAAGTATTGATGTCGTCGTGCTGGGAACCGATCCAGATCGTCGCCAACCGCAAGACCGGCGACAAGGCCGATATTCGCTACGGCACCATGAAAGAAGGCCACCAGACCTGGAACAACATGATCATGTTGACCAAGGGCGGCCGCGAGCGCGGCATGGACGAAGCGTATTACAAGCTCGCCAACGTTTATCTGTCGCCGTGGTTCGGTTCGCGGACGCTCGCCGGGCTTGGCTTCGCGCCGCAGATGACCGGCGTCGACGAGTACATCAAGGCTCACCCGGACGATTTCTCGGCCGAGAAGCAGGCGGAAGTGATCGACATTCTCACCCGCAAGAACGCTCGCTTCGCGGTCAAGGGCAACTCGTGGCAAAACGTGTTCCCGACGCACATTCGCGATTACCAGGA
>JBFKGW010000152.1:0-6623 GCA_041633145.1 Alphaproteobacteria bacterium | reverse complement strand
TGGTGGAACTTCGTCTCGAGTTCGCAAGACCGCATCGAACAGGCCAAAGACGACTGGGCAAACGGACGCTTCGACACGGTGCCAGGCGACAGCGAGTTCATCCCCTTGCCCGAAAACTAAAGCGCAGCAGTATCAGCATAAAAAAGGGCCGGCGAATGCAGCGCCGGCCCGATTTCGTGTCCTAAAGGTGTGAGCTAGCGGATCAAGTGCCGCCGCCCGGCAGCGTCGGGATGGAATCGCCCGCATTTTCAAGCGCGACACCGATGTCGTTGAAGAACGCACTGAGGTTCTCGCCAAGCAGCACCATACCAAGGGCGGCGACAATAGCGATAAACGCAATCAAGAATGCGTACTCGGTTGCGACCGCGCCGGATTGGTCTTTGCGCAGGCGCAACGCCAACGATTGAAGTTTAGTCAAAGCTAACATTTTAATTCACCCTCCTGGTTTTCAGCAGGCCCGACATTGGACCTCGTCGATTGCCTGCCGACCTGGCGAGACAATATTTCATAAGTATTCCGAAAAATTCAGAGCCCGGTTGACCCAAAACGAAATCCTCGCATCACTTTTACCATTTATTCACAAAAACTTTTAATATAATTAGATAAAATTATATTCGTTAAGGTTAACACACCCTGAATACCGCTGAATATTTTGGTTTTACTTACTTCAAGAACCAATAAAAAATGCACACGATGGCACCGCAGATGGTCTCAACCGGAGCGGCAGCAACGCGATCTGTTAGTCCCGTACCGCCTTGCCCGATACGGTGTGGCCTCTTCGCTTGGCATGATCTATCAAGATCATGATCCGGAGATTTGTAGGAGACGAGCCATGCCGAGCGCCGCGGCGGACCGCCAGACGATCCGCGAAATGATCGAGAACTGGGCGATCTGGCGTGACACCGGCGACTGGCAGCGGTTTCGCTCGCTCTGGCATGACGACGGCGTCATGGCGGCGACGGTGTTTCAAGGACCGGTGGACGATTTCATCGAGCGGGCGCGCCAGTCGCACGAGCGCGGCGTTACTGCGCAACACATCCTGGGCGGCACATCGGTGGAGGTTAACGGCGACCGCGCGGTAGCGCAGACGCGCGCGACGATCGGCCAACGGGCGCCGGTGCACGATGTTGTGTGCGACGTCGTCTGCACCATCCGGTTTTACGATTTCTTCGAAAGGCGCGATGGCCGGTGGGGCTTAGTGCGGCGCCAGGGAATCTATGAAAAAGACCGCCTCGATCCGGTCGACCCGGCGCAAACGGTCGCGTTGGACCCTGATCTGTTGGCGCGCTTCCCCAGCGGTTATTGCCACCTCGCCTATCTGCAAACCAGCGCCGGATTTACCGTCAAGCCGGACATGCCCGGCCCGGCCGGGCCGGAAGTAGAGGCGTTGTATAAAGACGGCGCGGCGTGGCTCGCCGGCGCCTAGCTCCCGGTGCCTGCCGCGCTACTTGTCCTGTGGCGCCAGGTCGACCTGCTTGATCCAGTACTGCTTCGATATCCAGCGCACGTCGGACGGCTTCACCCGCACCAGCAGCGTGGTCGACCCCTCCGTACCACGCTGCACGCCGATCGTATTATAGACGTTGGAGTGGAAACGCTCGGGCGGAAAATTGGCGGTGACCAACAGATCGAGCGACTTGGGATTTTCCTCCAGCGCCGCTTTTAAGCCGTCGGTGATCCGCGTCGGTCCGGTGACGAGGCCATAACCCTGAGCGCCGAGCCAGATTACAGCGACGAACGCGACAAACAGTATATCGCGCCGCTGATACCAGGCGCGCCGCTTCCGTAATGGGCGGACCTCATCGAGTTCCTGCGAGGCCATATCAGGTCGGCTTCCAGACCAGACCCCACCGCTCGATCGTCCACTTCTCGAGCGGCACCAGCATCCAGCGATCGGTAATCAGGTAAATCAGCGAAATCAAGATGACGCCGAGGAACACCTCCTCGGTCTTGAACTCGACCGCGGAGACAAAAATCATGAAGCCGAGTCCGCTGTCGCCGCCGATCATTTCGGCAGCGATAAGCGCGCGCCAGCCGAAACCAAGCGACATGCGCATGCCGGTGATGATCGACGGCATGGCGCCCGGCAGATAGACATGCCGGATGGTGTCCAAATACGAACCGCCCAACGTCTGCACGCCCTGGACGAGGACCTTCGGCACGGCGCGGACGCCCATCATGGTGTTGAAGAAGATCAGCCAGAAGATGGTGTTGAGCATTATGAACAGGGTGGTTTCCCAGCCGACGCCGAACCAGACGATGGCGAGCGGGATCCAGGCGATGCCGGAGACCGAATTCATGAAGATGCCGACCGGCTCGAGATAGCCGGAGATGGTACGGTTCATGCCGGAGAGAATGCCGAAGGCGATGCCGAGTGGAATGCCGACAAACGCGGCCAAAATGACGCGGCCAATCGACGACAGGATGTTGTTCGACAGCTGGCACGAGTTGTGCCCTTCGATCGCCGCGAGCACGCCGGGGCAATCGGATTGCAGAAAGAAGATGGCGCCCCAGACATCGCCGATCGGCGGAATTTCGACCGGTTCGAACCAGACGAACCACGTATTGAGCTGCCATAGAAAGATTAGGCCGATGAACGGGATCGCGCCCAACAATATCTTCCATGCCTTGAGAAGACGTTTTCGGCCGACTCGCCGTTGAATGGCGACGGAGAATTCGGAGATGGCAGTCATCGTTGCACGAGCCCCCATCGTTCGATCGTGTCGGCTTCGAGCGGCCGCAACAGATAGTGGTCGAGGACGATCCAAGTAATGCCAATCATCACCATGCCGAGGATGATTTGCGCGGTATTGTCGAGCTCCTGGCCGGCGAAGATCATATTGCCGAGGCCCGGCCGGCCGGCCAGCATTTCGCCGGCGATCACGGCGCGCCAGGCAAATCCAACCGACAGGCGCATGCCCACGGCGATCGACGGCATCGCGCCGGGCAGCAGTACATCACGGACCACCTGCATGCGCGAGGCGCCCAAGGTGCGCGCCGCCTGGATATAGCGCACCGGCACCGAACGCACGCCCGACAGTACGTTGAAGGCGATCGGGAAAAAGCTCGTATACAAAATGACGATCATCACCGTGGTGTCGCTGTTGCCGAACCAGATAACGATCACCGGGAAGATCGCGATACCCGACACCGATTGGAAGAAATTCATAAGCGGATAGAACATGTCGGCGACGGTGCGGTTCAATCCGAGCGCCAGTCCAATCGGAATCCCAATCAGGATACCGACCACACCGCCGAACACCAGACGGGTCAAGGTGTCGGAGTAAAAACTCAGCAGCGACCCTTTGTAGAGCATGTCCGCCGAGGACAGCACCACCGCCAACGGCGACGGCAGGTAGCGGTCGGGACGCTCAATCAAAAAGGCTGAAATCAAAGCCCACAAAACAAGTGCACCGACGAGGAAAATAATCAGCCGACCGGCACCTTCGGTGGCGAATTTCTTTAACTTGATCCGGCGCGATTGTTGAAGATCAATACTCGTCATCGCTGGTCACCTCCTGACGCACGAGGCGAAGAATTTCGTCGCGCGCACTCGTGAACTTCGGATTGGTCCCCATATCCTTCCAGAGCCGCTGTTCGCGCGGGATGTCGATCTTGATCTCGGTCTTGATGCGGCCCGGCCGGCGCGAAAACACGATGCAGCGGTCGCCGAGGAAGGCCGCTTCCTCGACCGAGTGGGTAATGAATAGGATGGTTTTATGGGTCGCCATCACGATGCGGTTCAACTCGTCCTGCAAGGTGATGCGGGTCTGCGCATCGACCGCGGCGAACGGCTCGTCCATCAGCATAATCACCGGATCGGCGCACAAGGTGCGGGCCACGGCGACGCGCTGCTTCATACCGCCGGACAGCTCGTGGGGGTAGCGGTCCTCGAAGCCCGACAGGCCGACCAGGTCGATATATTCCTGCACCCGGCGCCGGGTTTCCTCCTTCGGCACGCGCTGCAGCTCGAGACCGTGGCCGATATTCCGCGACACGGTGCGCCAGGGCAGAATCGCGTGCTCCTGAAATACCACGCCGCGGTCGGGCCCGGGCCCATGTATTTCGATGCCGTCGACCATGGCGCGGCCTTCGCGATAGGGCAGCAATCCGGCGACGATGTTCAATAAGGTCGTCTTGCCGCAGCCACTGGGGCCGACAATCGCGACGAATTCATTCTCGTAAACCTGGAGATTGATGCTCTCCAGGGCGTGAACCGACTCACCGGTATATTCGTCCGGATAATGATGGCTCAAATCCTGGATGATCAGCTTGGCTTCAGCCGTCATAACTTTTCCAAATTATCGGGCGGACGCGGGGTTAAGCTCCCGCGCCCGCCACAGGTATCAATTACAACATTTAATCGAGGCGGCGGCTCAACTCGCGCCACCCAGGTCTGAGAACCATTCCGGATGGCGTTTCATCGTCGAGCGAATGAATTTCGAATCGAGGTAGCGCGCCGGATCGTACGGGTTCTTCATTTTCTTCTGTTCGATAAGCAATTGAACTGCGCCGCGGAACGCCTTCGCGGTATTGTCGCCGATCCGCGGATCGTAAACCCAGAAGTCGAGGCCGGCCAAAACCTCTTCTTTGGTCATGTTTACGAAGCGAGTGCCGATCTCGGCGACTTCCTCGCGGTTGGCCGGGTTACGCACATAGGCGGCCGCTTCGGCAATGGCATCGACGAACTTCTGCGTCTTTTCCTCGTCGGCGTAGACCCGCTCCGGGTTGCCGTGCAGGTAGGCGCAGAAGCAAACCAGATCGCCGCCGCGTTTGATCAATTTCGAGCCTTCGACTTTCTGCAGCGTGCGGAAGACGAACGGCTCCCAAGCGACAATAGCATCGACACCGCCGGTATCGATGACCGAGACCAGGCTCGGCGGGCGGGTGTTAATGCGCTCAACGTCATTGGTGCCCAGGCCGGCTTGTTTCAGAGCCGCGAGCAACCAGGCGTCGCCAGTTGAACCGAACGTGACGCCGACTTTCTTGCCTTTGAGATCGCCGACCGAATTGATGCCGGAGTCTTTCGACGCGATGAGTCCCACCACGGCGTCGGCGGTCGGTTTTTCGAACGCCGCGCCGACATAGCCGACGACGCCGCGAACGTTGAGACCACGCTCCAGCGCAGCCGGCAGGTTGGTGAACGCGGCGGGCGCGAAATCGAATTCGCCGGCGCGCAGGCCTTTCGACAGTTCCGAGCCGGTGTTGCGGATTTCGACTTTCACATCGACACCGTTCTTGGCGAAGATGCCCTTGTCCTGTGCGACAAACACCGCAAGTCCGCCCGGATTGCTCGCCGCGCCAACGACCAGCTCCTGGGCGCTGGCCGCGAAGCCCGAAGCCGCAAAGCCGACGGCCGCAGCCGCCGCAATTAACCCGTTTCTGTATTTGAACATCATATTCCTCCCAGTTCGTGTGCTCGATTGTTAGTTTCTCTTCGTATCGGCGGTCAACACTATCTTATTCAGCCAGTGATCAACAGTCTCATGCCCGTTCGTCAACAGTTGGCGAGTTCAAATTATCGACAACTTCGACTGATCGCCGATTCTTTCCAAATTTTGGCCAAATCGGGCAATCTCTAAAGATACTGGCGAAACCAGGCCGTCGCTTCGCTCGCGACCGTCTCAAAATGCTCGGAATCCGAGAATTCATAGACTTCGTTGTGCCGCGCACCGGGTAGCCGCACCAGTTTCTTGGGCTCGCCGCAATGCGCATATGTTGCCACGACCTCTTCCGGCGGTGCCGATGACCGGCTCATCCGGGCTCCAGGTGGCGCGCTCGTCGTTCAGCACCGAGACGTCCGGCATGGCTGGTCCCGTGCACCTGGTCAGGCTCGGCGATGGCTACCTGGCGCTCTCCGTCGGCTTCGCAGCGCCGGAGGATGGCGTCGCGGATGGCCCAACCGTTCGGGTGTGGCGATCCGACGACGGCATCGAGTGGATCGAGATCGACGGGCCGTCGCCCTTCGGGGAGGCGTGGCCCCGCTACGTCCTGTCGACCGGCGCCCAGGTCGTGGTGCTGGCCGAGGGTTTCCGCGGGGAGCCGGACACCTTTGGCACGGTGGCCGACGCCTACACGACCACCGACGGTCGAGAGTGGCGGCACCGGCCGCTCGCGGGACCGGTCTTCGCGGACCTCAGCCCGTACCAGTTCGTGAGCGTGACGCTGGAGGGGGCCGCCGCCGGCCCGGCCGGCATCGTCGCCGTCGGCACGTCCTTCGTCCAGGTTGACGTCGACGCCGTTGCTCAGGATGTCTTCGGCCTCGAGCGCGGCGAATACGCCGGCTGGACGGTCAACGAGGAGCACCTCCGCATCGAGCTGACCGACGGCACGACCCGCAGCGTCACCTACGCGGAGCTGGGCATCACTGCCCCGCCCGGCACGCTCCCCCTGGTGGGCCGCGTTGCCTGGGTGTCGACCGGCGGCGACGAGTGGGATCTGGTGGAGGACGTGCGGCTCCCGGTTCCCAATTCGCCCGCATCGGTCGCGGCAACCGACGCCGGGTTCGTCGCCGTCGGGTTCGGCGAGCAGGGTCCCGGGATGTCGACGTCTCCCGACGGGCGGGTGTGGTCGGCGGCGGACCTGACACCCTTCGACGCGGTCGGCGAGTTCCTCGGGGTGGC
>JBFKGW010000151.1:0-6717 GCA_041633145.1 Alphaproteobacteria bacterium | reverse complement strand
CAGTTTCATGGCGCGAACCTAGCGGCTGGTTATTACCAAACCGCAAATGCCCGCACGGGACTTCTAAGCTATTGTTAATTAGAATAAATATGAAGCTTGTTGATCGCGCACATCGCCATGGCCCGGTCATGACTTGCCGGCACCCGGCGATGTGCGAGAGGCGCCATTTCCCGCCATCGACCCACGGGAATTTGACTGGGGCGCGCCGGCGATCCACCCCATTATGCGAGCAAGATCAGGCTTAAGTTAGATGGCGGACAGTAATGGCGAGACTAGCGGCAATATTCATAATTGCGCTGGCGTTTATTCTGGCGACACTCCAACCCTCACCGGTAGCGGCGGAGCCGTTCCAATGGATTCGCATCGGCGATATCGACGGCTTCGGTTTTTCGCCAACGCGCGGTCTCGCGCGTCCCGTATTAGGGGTTGGGCCGGGCCCGGCCGACACCAACGACAACGGCACGCTGGAACCCGAGGAGTACCTCCCCGACCTCAACGCCGATGGCGGCGTTTGGTACCGCGGCGAGGATAACTTCGATAATCGCTCGAGCGCCGAACGCGCCGACACTGGCCATGCCTGTCATGGCTGCCTGGCGGTGGGCTCGGCAACCGCCGGCTCACGCTGGACCGACCTCGCGCTGTCGCCAACTGCGACGGCTGGCGACTGGCCTGATCTCAACGGCCCGGCGATGCCCAATAGCGCGGCCTTCGTGTTCGATTTCACGGTCGCGCGCGGCGACATCACGCCGGGCGGAGCAATCTTCTTCAACCTGGTATTTGGCGATTACGATATCGACCCCGCAGTCGTGCTGGTGCGGTTTGCCAACGCGCCCGCGCGCGTTTTACGCATTCCCAACCAGCAGATTCGCGGCGTCGACGGATTGATCCAAGTCCGCACCGCCAGTTTGACGTTTAACGAGGTATTTAGCGCCAACGCGGACGGCAATTGGCACGGCCGCGCTATCGTTATTTTCGATGCGCCGGCCGATCCGTTCACGGCGTTCGATTATGTCGAGCTGAGTTTGGCCGCCGAAGTCGCCGCTGCACGGTGACCGGCAAACAACGAAAGCGCGCTTCTGCTTAGCCCCTATCGAGGGTGAATTCGCGGAACTTGCGGACCAGATCCATATCGAGGTGGCCCTTGAACTCGCTCATCATTGCGAGCGCCTCTTCGCTTGACATCGAGCCTTTATAGGAGCGTTTGTCGATAAGCGCCGAGTAGACATCAGCAATCGCGGTCAACCTGACATGGTCGTTAATCTTGCCACCCGACAGGCCATCCGGATAACCGGTGCCGTCGAGTTTTTCGTGATGATACACCGCCATGGCGATCAAAGCGGCATCGAGATCATTTTCGTCGCACAGAATATCGCGCGAGTGGACGGGGTGCTGTTTCATGATCACCCACTCGTTGTCGTCCAACTTGCCCGGCTTGTCGAGGATATCCAGCGGAATTCGCGCCTTGCCGATATCGTGCAGCAACCCCCCCAACGTTAATTGATCCAACTCTTCGCCACGGACGCCGATAGCATGGGCGAAATACGACAAGGATCCGCAAACGAACATGCTGTGGCGGAAGGAATAATCATGGTGTTCGTCGAGCGCCTTGATCCACTCGTCGAGCCCACCCAGTTCGGCCGCCTCGCGAATATTGTGGCAACTGTCCTTGATATCATCCAATGGAATGGGCCCGCCGTGGGCGACCTGATCGAAACACTTGCCGAACGACTCAACAGCCGACTTCAGCGCCTTTTTCTTGACCGGCTCGAGGATCGACCACGCTTTTTCAACCGGCCGATTGAGGGCTTCTTTTATTGCTTCGCGAAATTTCTCGCTGTCGAGCGGCAGCACAAAATGGTCGGCTTTGGTGATCTGATCGAGTCGGGCAATGCCGTCGCTATTGTGGGTCGGAAGGACATATAGAACTTCACCCGGGCATTTTTTGAGGGCACCCTTTACCTGCTCAAATGCCTCTTTACCGCCGATATTGATGCAGAAGATATTGAGGGTGGCGTCCAAAACGCCGTCGACGGTGTAGTCCTCCAACCGGGTTTTGCGAAACGTGAAGTACCCGGCGAGTGCGGAAACGACAGCTTCATATGCTTTCGAACTATCGTAAACGACACCAATATCTGTTCGTTGCGCGTGCATGGTTGGTATTCAGTCAGGGTCAGGTAAGCGAACATAAATGGGCATGTGTCCCAATGCAGCAGTTTCGTTTGAAATCGTTAAAAGGTAATGAAAGAGGAGAATTTATCGGTATTATACAAACTATAATTGTATCTTACTAAAGTATGCGCAACGTGAAATTGTACCGTTGGAGTAAGTATAATTGATCGGCCGACTTCCCGCTCAAACGCCAGTGGCGGCGGCTAGCTGTCGCGTTTTACTCTCGCCAAAGCCCGCACGCTCCAGGCAAGCACGGCGATGCCAAGGGCGCCCAGAATGGCGGCGTACGCCCAGAAGGCGATCGGCCAGCGCTCGAGTTCGATGCCTTGGTTGCTGGCGCCGGCGAGCGGCATGCGGCCGGTGACCAAACCCAGGCCAACCACTCCAAGCAGCAAGATTCCAGCGATCAGGCCGCCAACCGGGCTGCCGGGTTTCCTGTCAGGCTTCATGACCGGTATTTGAGCTCGCCGAAGATTAACAAAACTATAAGGCAGCCCGGCCAAGTGCCCGGCCCACGACAATGTCATTTATGTCTACTACGGGCACGCGTATCATGGGAGTAACCTTCGGTTTTGCAGGATTTTCGCGGTGAAGCGGTTAGTTGTATTTTTTCTAATTTGGCTGGCGAATGTAGCCATCCCGCAGGCTGCAGTTGCCGACGCCGTGGAAGTTGTCATCGGTGGCCAGTCGGCGCAGATCGAACTGCCCGATGGCTATTGCGCCATGTCGGCGTTCGATTCGGCCGATGCTCGGCTGATTCGATTTCTGATTGCGGTAAACCGCGGCATCAACACCGTTCACCTCGCCTTCGCCGAGTGCGCGCAGCTCGCGGCTTGGCGGCTCGGGAGCGACGTTGTTTTGTTCGATTACGGCTATGTCGCCACGCCGATAAATCTGGAAAGCACCCCAGTCAATATGACCCGTCCCGATTACGTCGAAGCAATCGCCCAGTCGTTTAACGCGCAAGGGGTGTCCCGGCTGGAGCGGGGCCTAGCGGAAGGCGAAGAACGGGTTCGCGAGTTGGTTCCGGATTTGGAAATCGGCGCGACGCAGCATCTCGGCATTATCAGCGAGGACGACAACGCGCTTTACCTGGGACTGGTGCAAAAACTAAAGACCGGAACTGACGCATCGGTCGTCGTGCTCGGTAGCTTCGCCAATACGACGCTGAACAACCGGGCGACGACGATGTATCTCTACACCGAATTCAGCGACAACGCGTTGGATGGCTTGGTGGCCCGCAATCGCGACCTGGTCGATCGCACTATCGCCACGAACGAACCGTGAGCCGACAGGTTCCGAAGCGATATGTAGGGGTCCAGTTGATTCTATCGGCTTTGTTGACCGCGCCGGCGACCGCTGTCCTTGCGCAAACAAGAGGAACCGAAGAGGCGGTCGAACGGCTAATGGCGACACCAGCCGCGGCAATCGATCCGGCACTGCCCCCGAGCCCGTTCGGCGACTGGCTCGACGCAATCGTGCCGAAACGATCGGGCCGGGTCTTCCAACTCACCGACTGCGAACCGGATTCGGCGGGCGGCACGTCCAGTACCTGTTTATCTGTTGAATTCTATATTGTGAGTCGGCACCGCCAACTGCGGCTAGAGTTCGAGGTCGAAAGTCTGGCGTTTGGCGGCGGCCTCATGTCGGCGACCGAACTAGAAGGCGTGTTTGAATTCGATTCCCTGGCCGCGCTGCCCACACTGGTGAAAAGCGCCATGCGGCCGTTTCCGCTCGACTGTCCGGCAAACACCGAATTGAAACTGCGCGAAAGCTACGCCGGACTGTTCGAATGGTGCGAGGCCGCCGGTGGCATCCGCCAGGGGCCGGCGCGGGCCTGGTTCAGCACCGGCATCTATTTGATGAACCGGGGCCAATATGCCGACGACAAAAAGGCCGGTGACTGGATCGAATGTAATCGGTTCGAGCGCTGCGCGTTCAATACGTACAACGACGGCGTCAGGGAGTAGGCCCGCGAACCGCCGCGCCGGCCTGCATGGCCCGCAGCATCAGGGTGCCGGCGCGCTGCGGCAGCTTCTTCGACTCCTCGAATACGAACCTGGTGAAGGTGCCTTCATCGATGTCGGCGAAGACCTCTTCGCGCTCGATGGTGCTGTTGCCGTTGTAGTCAAAATTATCGATCACCAATCTGGCGGCAAACGGGCCAACCAGAAAGGTCACCGCAACCGCTTCCAAGGGATCGGGTGGTGGTGGCGCCAATGGCGATGCCGGCGTCGTCGGGGCCGCCGGTGCCGCGGCCGCCGACTTGATCGCCTGATGTTCGACGACGAGGCGGAAAAATCGGGTGATCTCGGCAACGGTCAGTTTCCCATCGCCGGAGAGGTCGGCGAAGTTCCAGAACTGGGCGGCGCATTTGGCCTCGATTTGCTCGGTGTCGCACGCGGTAATAATTTTGCCGACATCGGTGACCGGATCGGCATGGGCAGTCGACGGTGGCGCGTGCAGCAAGATCACAGCAGCCAATCCAGTGAGCGCGTTTCGGAGCATCGCTCTCCTCGTGGGGTTCGAGTTCGAAAGTGGCCTCCACCCTACCGCCTGGCGCGCCATGTTGTCATGGGTAAGTCCGGTGGATAGGTTGAAAATTGATCGCGATCTTCCCGAAGGATAGTTTTCATGACCGATCGATTTGGGCCGCGCGGCGTGATCGCGTTTTTGATCCCGCAGCAAAACGCCAACATGCAGCCCGAATACGAAGCCATGCGGCCGCCCGGCGTGTCGAACCAGATCTACCGCTTCGAGCTGGAAAGCCAGGAAGCGGTCGAAGAAGCGGTGCTGCGCGCCCTGCCGGCCTGTCACGGCTGCTGGCCTGATCTGATCGTCGGCGGCAATTCGCTGGAAATGCGCGACTGGTCGGTGGCGCGGCAAGTCCAGTATCGCGAAGAACTGCGCGAGGGCGCCGGCGACGTCCCGGTCGTCAACGCCACCGACGCCACCGAAGCGGCGCTGCGCGCTGTCGGCGCCAAGCGTATCGCCATGATGGTCCCGCTCTATGAACAAACTGCCCAAAGCGCCAAAGCGTATTACGCGGAATTGGGTTTCGAAGTGCCTTACCTGACCTGGCTGGGCATTGGCCATCCGAAAGACTCGATCAACGTGCCCATCGAGACAATCGAGGCCGCCTTCGATGAAGTCGACCAGGACGACGTCGACACGCTGCTTCACGTAGGCGGTTCGCTGGGTTTCGCCGATATGGTCGAACCGCTGGAGGCGAAATACGGCAAACCGGTAATCTCGGTGCTGCCGGCGACCTACTGGTTTGCTCTGCGTACACTCGGCATAACGGATTCGATCTCCGGCTTTGGCCAATTGCTGCTAAAGCCGGAGATCGCATAATCCGCCGCTCAGTCCTGCATCAACAATCGATTCTCCCGCCACCGGCGCCCGCGGTCGGCGGCCGCCCACACGCCCCACACGGCCGCCAACAGCAGCGTCACCGCCGACGGCAAGACTGGGCCCGTGCCGAGATAGCCCAGCGTGACCGCGAGCGTCGCCAGCCCGCAGATCAGCGAAGATACCGCGGCGCGGCGTGGCAGGCGGATCCGGCTGCCGGCGAGCCCGGCGATGCCGAGCCAGACCAGCACAGCGCCGAGCGCGCTCGCCACCAAACTCGCCCGGCTGGCGCCGGGCGAGACGAAGCGCACGGCGAAGCTCGCCTCTTCCGGCGACTGGTTGGCGTAGAGTTTTTCGAAGGCGAACTGGATGCCTTGCGTCGGCACGTTGATGCGCAACGGTTGGCCCATCTGGGCGCGCAGCGCGTCCGACGCGGTCGCCAAGGCCTCGCGCTGGATCCGCCGCGGATTGACCGGCCGCCCGGCGATCAGCAGGTCGAGCGAGCTGTCGAGCGCCTGGTAGCTCGGCCCGGCCGGCAGAAACACATCCCAGCGGCTGTGGGTGACCACCATATCAGGCCGCGGCATGGCGCTGGACAACGTGCCCAGTCCCTCGATTTGCTTGACCGGCGTGGCGTAGACGATCTCCACCGGGAAACCGCGCGCCGAATTTATCATCTTGATCAGCACCGCTGATTTGCCGCCCTTGTCGATATGATTGGCGCCATTGACTGTGCCGTTGTTCTCGGTCGCGTAGGCCGGCTTCTCCGGCTTGCCGTCGACGAACACCGACCACACTTCGCTGTCCTGCGGCAGCGCCAGCCGCAGGAACTGGCGGCGGCTGTTGCGCACCATCAGCCGCGCCGTCGTCACCGCCAGACCGTCGCGGGTGACCAGCGACTTGTAGTCGGCCCGCTCGATCGCCGCGACTTGGACGCCAATCTCCTTATGGCGGGTAATTTTCAAGCCCAGCCTGAACGGCGGCTGGGCGTTGACGTAGCGGTAGGCGAGTAGGATCGGGTTGGTGGTCTTCAGCACCAGCTGCTGCGGCAGCTCGTTGATATCGAGGCTGGATAGCTGCTCGACCGTCCCGGCGCGCACCTCGACCGCGGTCAGCGCCTCGATGGCGATGCGCCCGTGCTCGACCTCGGCCTCCCTGACAGAAACCGTCGGCACATCGAGTTCCCCGTCGACGCTG
>JBFKGW010000150.1:0-6724 GCA_041633145.1 Alphaproteobacteria bacterium | reverse complement strand
TATCTGCTGTCGCAAGAAGAAATCACGGAAGTCGACGAAGAAGCGTCGATCGTTGTTAAGTCGCAAACCGGCGAGGTCACCACCTCGAGCATCACCAACGACTTTTTCTTCGATCGGCTGAACCGCCGGTTTGACCCCACCGACGGCTACTTCGCCTCGTTGAACGTCCAAGCGGCGGGGATAGGCGGCACCGAGCAATTCCTGCGTAGCGAGATAAACACCGGCTTCTTTACCCCGTTGTTTCGCTCGTCAGTGATCGCTAGTTTGTCCGGCGAGGCTGGATACGTCTTCACGTTTGACGACGATATTGTGCGACTGACCGAGCGGTTTTTTCTCGGGGGCAACTCGTTGCGCGGCTTTGAGAATGCCGGTGTTGGACCGCGCGATTTGCTGACCGACGATGCCATCGGCGGCAATCAATTTTATGCCGGTACAGCCGAAGTGACCTTCCCGCTCGGCCTACCGGAAGAGTTCAATATTAAGGGAAGCGTGTTTACCGATTTCGGCAGCGTGTGGGATATCGAAGACCCGTTCCCCAACCTCGCCGACGATGCCTCGCTGCGGGCGTCATTGGGGGTTGGCCTCGGTTGGGTGTCGCCGTTCGGCCCCATTCGTGTTGACTTTGCGAGCGCCATCCTGAAAGAGGATTACGACCAAACTCAAGCGTTCAGTTTCAACTTTGGTACGCGTTTTTAGGCGATAGGGCCAAACCGATATGATGTGTTCTAGATCGCTTATCGCAGGCTTTTTTGTAGCCTTGATGATACTGGCCGCTTCGCCGGCGCACGCTCAGGCCAAATTCGAAGGCCCGACGGCGAAAATCGCCATTGTCGACGTCCAAGCGATTCTGCGCGAGGCACTATCGGCCAAGTCGGCGCGCGAACAAATGGACGCTATTGCGCGCAAGGAGCAAGCGGCGCTTGCCGAAGAAGAGAAAGCGCTGCGCGCACGCGATCAAGCCCTACAGCAAGAGCGCGCGCTGTTAACCCCGGAACTTTTCGCCGAGCGGCAACGCAAGCTCCAGGCCGATGTGGCGAGCCTGCAGCGGCGGTCGCGCGGTTTGCGACTGACACTCGACCAGGGATTCAGGCGTACCATGGACCAGATCCAGCTGGTCCTGTTCGACGAACTGCGCAAGTTGTCCGCCGAGCTTGATCTCAATTTGATTCTATCGCGGTCGCAGATCGTTATTGCTGTCGATGATTTCGACATCACCGCATCTGCTCTGGAACGGCTCAACAAGCGTTTGCCTTCGATCGAGCTCAGTCTGGAAAAGCGCGACTCCACCGACCAAGCTCAGTAGAGAAACGGCCGGGCGATGGCTGACCCTCGGTTTTTCCACAACCACGGCCCGATAAAGCTGGGCGAATTGGCGCGCATTGGGAACGCCGAACTCGGTCCCAACTGCGATCCCGAAAAACTCATCCACGACGTCGCACCGCTCGATGCCGCCGGTCCCGATGACTTGAGTTTTCTCGACAATCCAAAATACGTCGATGCTTTCCGCGATAGTAATGCCGGTGCCTGTGTTGTGGCCGCGAAATTGGCCGGCGAAGGCCCGAGCGAAATGGCATTGCTGATAAGTGAGCGGCCGTACCGGTCCTATGCACTCATCGCCCGGGCGTTTTATCCGCTGACCACCGCGGCCGCCCCGACAATCCACCCCAGCGCGGTCGTCGATCCCGCCGCGACAATCGGAGAAGGCTGTTCGATCGGCGCCAATGCGGTAATCGCGGCCGACGTCGTACTGGGCGATCGCGTGCGTATCGGCGCCGGTGCGGTCATCGATGCCGCAGTATCGATTGGCGCGGACAGCGATATCGGCGCCAACGCGAGCCTGAGTCACTGCGAAATAGGCAGCCGGTGTATGCTCCATCCCGGCGTGCGCATCGGCCAGCGCGGATTTGGCTTCGACATGTCGCCGGAAGGCCATCTCGATGTGCCGCAACTTGGACGCGTCATCGTCGGCAACGAGGTCGAGATTGGCGCCAATTCGTGTATCGACCGCGGTTCGGGTCCCGATACGATCGTTGGCGACGGCTGCAAGATTGATAATCAGGTGCAGATCGGGCACAACGTCCACTTGGGTAAAGGGTGTGTCTTGGTCGCTCAAAGCGGCATTGCCGGGAGCGCCCACCTTGAGGATTTTGTTGTCGTGGCAGGACAATCGGGCGTCGCCGGACACCTCCGAATTGCCGCCGGAACGCAAATCGCTGCACGCAGCGGCGTGATGCGCGACACCGAACCCGGCGCCAAAATGGCTGGTAACCCGGCGATACCCGCCCGCGAACTGTTTCGTCAGCTTGCGACTTTGGCCAAACTGACAAAAGATGAGAAAAGCTAGACTCTCCTCTTGAGCGTGACTGAATAGCAAGGCCCTGGAACCGATTGAATGAGCACCGATCTGAGAACATCCGACCCCGATATCGTGAGCCGCAAGTCGATAGACGTGTTGGAGGTGATGAAGTTAATTCCTCACCGGCCGCCGTTTCTAATGATCGACCGCGTCGAGGATATCGCCCCGGGCGAAAGCGCGGTGGGCGTCAAGAACATCACGATTGACGAACCGTTTTTCGCCGGCCACTTCCCGCAGCGGCCGGTCTTTCCCGGGGTGCTAATCGTCGAGGCGATGGCGCAAACCGCTGCGGTTCTGGTCGTCGAAACGCTCGGTGACGAGGCGATGGGCAAGTTGGTCTATTTCATGACCATCGACAGCGCGCGGTTCCGCAAACCGGTGGTACCGGGCGACCAATTGCGGCTGGAAGTGCGCGTACAACGCCACCGTGGACCAGTGTGGAAGTTTTCCGGTGAAGCGAAGGTCGACGATCAGATTGTGGCCGAGGCGACCTATTCGGCAATGATCATGGACGACTGAATGACCGATATTCATCCCACCGCCATTGTCGCGCCAGAAGCCAGCATCGGCACCGACGTTCAAGTCGGCCCCTATTGCATCGTCGGTTCAAAGGTCACCTTGGGCGACCGGGTTCGTCTCCATTCCCACGTTGTGGTCGACGGACGCACCACGATCGGTGAGGAAACCGAAATCTATCCGTTCGCCTCGATCGGATTGCGTCCGCAAGATCTGAAATATCGCGGCGAGGAATCCGAGCTCATCGTCGGCGCGCGCAACCAAATCCGCGAACACGTCACAATGAACCCCGGTACCGAGGGTGGCCGCATGGAAACGCGTGTCGGCGACGATTGCCTGTTCATGATCGCCACACACGTGGCCCACGACTGCATCCTGGGCAACCACGTGATCATGGCCAACAACGCTACGCTCGGCGGCCACGTCGAAGTGGGCGACTACGCCATCATCGGCGGCCTGGCCGCGGTACACCAATTCGTTCGCATCGGCGCCCATTCGATGGTCGGCGGTATGTCGGGCATCGAACAAGACCTCATCCCCTACGGCCAGGCGATGGGAGAGCGCGCGCGGTTGCGCGGCCTGAATCTGGTTGGCTTGCAGCGGCGCGATTTTTCGCGCGACGAGATCCACGAACTGCGGACCGCCTACCGCTTGCTGTTCGCGCAAGAGGGTACACTATCCGAACGTATCGATGACGTGGTCGCCATGTACGGCGAAAACGGCTTGGTCATGGAGATTGTCGAGTTTATTCGCGCTGAAACCTCGCGCGCGGTGCTGCAGCCAAAATCCACTGATGACGGCTAAACTCGGCATCCTAGCGGGCGGCGGCCCGCTTCCCGGATATCTCATTGAAGCCTGCCGCTCGAGTGGCCGCGATTTCTTCGTGTTGGCATTCGAAGACCAAGCCGAGCCCGATGTCATTGGCGAGGCGCCGCAAGCATGGGTTCGGCTCGGCGCGGTTGAAGAGGCGATCGGCCGGCTGCGCGCTGAACAATGCGAGGAACTCGTCCTCGCCGGCCCGGTCAAACGTCCCACCTTGGCCGAATTGCGGCCCGACCGGCGCGCCGCACGGTTTCTCGCGCGCGGCCTGTTGAGCAAGGGCGATAACGGTTTGTTGGGCGCCGTGGTGCGAACCTTGGAAGAAGAAGAAGGATTTCGCGTCGTCGGCGCCGATTCGATCCTCTCCGATTTACGCGCCGGCGCAGGCCCCTTCGGTCGCGGCGCGCCAAGCGCCGATGATGAAACCGATATCGCGCGTGGGGTCGAGGTCGTCTACCAGATCGGCCGGCTCGATATCGGGCAAGCGGCGGTGGTGTGCCGCGGTGTGGTGTTGGGCGTGGAAGCGGCGGAAGGCACAGAAGCTCTGCTAAACCGATGCGGTGCGCTGCGCCGCGGCAATGGCGGCGGCGTGTTGGTCAAGCTTCCCAAACCCGGGCAGGAAAAACGCGCCGACCTGCCCGTGATCGGGCCGAAAACCGTTAGCGGTGCGGTCGATGCCGGTTTGGCCGGCATCGCTGTTGCGACCGGCGCGACCTTGGTCTTTGAGCCGGCGCGCGTCGTCGCCGATGCCGACGCGGCCGGCCTGTTCATCGTCGGGATCAAACCCAGCGATTATTTCGCCGACTACGACGCCTCATAAGAACGCCGCCGAAGCTTATCGTTATGGCGCCATCCGACGATCGTTTACATGTCTTTGTTATCGCCGGCGAGCCTTCGGGCGATGTTATCGGCGGCCGCTTGATGGCAGCGCTGAATGCCGCTGCGAAAGAAGGGATTCAATACTCCGGTGTCGGTGGGCCGCAGATGTCAGCCCAAGGGCTCAACAGCCTGTTCGACTATCGCCAGCTCGCGATTATGGGCTTGCTGGAAGTTCTGCCCAAGGCGCCGCAGTTGCTGCGACGCATCCGCGACGTTGCCAAGGCGGTTGAGCAGCTGCGTCCCGATGTCATCGTCAGTATCGATTCGCCAAGCTTTGCCTTCGCCGTTCTGCGCCGATTGACCAAGCGCACCCAGCCACGCATCCACTATGTCGCGCCGCAAGTTTGGGCATGGCGACCCAAACGGGTCTACAAACTCAAAAAGCACGTCGATCACATACTGGCCCTTTTTCCGTTCGAGCCGGCGTTCTTCGAGGCCGCCAATATGCCCTGCAGCTTTGTCAGCCATCCGGTGCTGGAAGCGGTTGCATCGCCGGAAGAGGCGCGCGCCTTTCGCGCCCGGCACGGTATCGCCGGCGATGCGTTGGTCTTGTGTGCGCTACCGGGCAGCCGGCGCACCGAGGTTCGCAAACTGATCCCGGTCATCGTTGAATCGATCCAGCGCCTGGCATCGCGTCATGCCAATCTGCATGTCGTGATTCCGACCGTTTCCACCGTTGTCGACGATGTGCGCGCGATCGCGTCGGTCGGCCTGCCAACGACGATTGTCGATAACGCCGCCGATAAGTCGGCGGCGATGGCCGCTGCCGATGTGGCGATATCGGCCTCGGGCACCGCCACGCTGGAATTGGCCTGTGCCGGGGTCCCGGGGGTGGTGATCTACAAGGTGGCGCGGGCGACCGGTTGGCTCGGCCAGTGGTTGGTGAACGTTAAATATGCGTCGATCGTCAATATCTTGGCGGGCCGGGAGGTGCTTCCGGAGTTCCTGCAATGGCACTGTCAGCCAAAAAATATCGTGGCGGCTATCGACGCATTGATTGAGAATGACGAGCGCCGACAGGAAGTCATCGCGGCGGAGGCTGCCGTAGTCCGCCAACTCGCCGTCGATGGCGAGACGCCGAGCGAGCGCGCGGCGTCGGAGGTATTACGCATCACCCGCGAATTTAAGAGCCGGCAATCTCCTTCGACTTCGGCTAAAGTTCTGGAACCCCAACAATGAACCGATCGAAACCATGACAGCGACCTCACCATCGGCAACCGCCACGGCGGACATCAGCAAGTTTCGCTTCCTGCACACCATGATCCGGGTCAAGGACCTCGACCGCTCGATCGACTTCTACACCCGCCTGCTTGGCATGCGCGTGCTGCGCCACAAGGACTTCGAGGGCGGCCGCTTTACCAATGTTTTCGTCGGCTACGGCGACGAGGAGAGCGAAACGGTCCTCGAGTTGACCCACAACTGGGACCAGGAAGAACCCTATTCCCACGGCAGCGGTTTCGGCCATCTCGCGGTTGGCGTCCCCGACATCTATGCCACTTGCGAGGCCTTGGAGGCCGAGGGCGTCAACATTCCCCGCCCGCCGGGACCGATGAAGCACGGTACGACCGTGATCGCCTTCATCGAGGATCCCGACGGCTATAAGATCGAACTGATCGAACGAAGCTGAAGGGAAGGGTGACGGTAATGGCCAAGAAATCCATCGAAGAGCTGATCGTCGACCCCCAGTCAGTCGATCCGGACAGCGGCTCAGCCTACCCGCCGCCCTACGACGAGATCGTCCGCGGTCGTCACCGCCACCGTTTGTCGCCTGCGACGGGCTTGCGTAATTTCGGCGTCAATCTGGTGCGCCTCGAACCGGGCGCGGCCTCGTCGGCGCGCCACTGGCACACCGAGCAGGACGAATTCGTCTACGTGGTCGCCGGCACAGCGACCCTGGTCACCGACGAAGGCGAAACCGCGCTGGCGCAGGGCATGGCCGCTGGCTTTCCGGCCGGCAATCCCAACGGCCACCAAGTGGTCAATCGCACCGGCGAAGACGTCTGGTATCTCGAGGTCGGCGACCGGCCGCAGCACGAAGAAGTGACCTATCCGGACGTCGATATGATCAATGCGGTGATCGACGGGCGGCCCAATTTTTCCCGTAAAGACGGCTCGGCTTTCGACGATTGATTCGGGCTCGCGCTAGGCGAGCGC
>JBFKGW010000149.1:0-6724 GCA_041633145.1 Alphaproteobacteria bacterium | reverse complement strand
CCAACAAATAGCTCGCCGCCTGCGAGCCGGTGGCAATAACGTCGGCAAGCGCACGCATCTTACCGCCGCCCGCTGCGCGCGTTCATGATCGCCTGGGTCGACAGGCCGATTTCGCTCAGCCAGTGATCGGCGACCGAGCGGTTCTTTTCGACCGCGGCGTGGACGACAAAAGTGAGATCGTAATTCTCGAACGCGGCGCGCACGAGCGGCTGGTTCTTGCCGATCAACGACTTGTCGCGCAGCACCATGCGTTCCAGGTCGACCAGGCGCGTACGGGCAATCTCGAGCCGTCCCTGGCGTTGATTGTTGTCGATGTCGCCCGACAACAGGGTCTCGATCATGATCGCGCGCTCGCGCTCCATGTTTTCGAGCGGCCCGGCATGGGCTGCCGTGCCGAGGACGATCAAGACGCCAGCGGCAGCGATGCCGGTCAGCGCACGTTTTCCTATGGTCATGGGTTCCTCCATTATCGCGTGGTGAAAAATTCGACTGCCGAGGTCACCTGGTTCGGCGCCTCTTCGGCTTTGTCGATGTCAATTTCGGCGTAGGCGTCGTTGCCGATGCCTTCCGACAGCGCCAAGGCGTCGAGCGAGACCAGCTTGGCCATGTGGCCGAGAATGGCGCGCTCCTGACCGATGATGGCAAGGTCGCCCTGGTTCTCGGCAATCAGCTGGCGCAGATACTCGGCCCGGGTGACCGGCTGGCCGTCGATCGCCGGCGCGGCGTTCATCGGATGGGCGTTGATCGCCGCCACCAGTTCCTGAACCGCCGACAGGTTCTTGGCGTACTCGCGGGCATAACGGCTCTGCGAGGCCGCCGCCGACGTCAAGATCCGCGCGTCGACCTGACTCACCGAGGCTTCGAAGCGTTCGCGCGCCGCTGTTTGTTTGGCGATAAACGCCGCGCGCTCCGGCGTGGTGGCGCGCCGCTCGCGGTTCAGATTGTCAAGCAGCCGCTCGTACAGTTTTACCTTGGTTGCGGCGCGGCGGCGGCGGATTTCCTGATGTTCGCGCACCAGCTCGATGTAGTTACGCTTCTCGTTGAGGAACTGGTGCTGCAGGTCGAGCCTGAGGTCAGCGTCGTCGGCGCGTTCGATGGCCGCTTGCAGGTCGGCCAGCGTGGTGCGCTTGAGCGCCACTTGCTCATCCAAACTGACCAGCTGCTGGGCGAGGCTCGAGCGGGCGAAGTCGTTGTCGACCGCCTTGCGCAGGAAATCGCCGGGTAGCCGCATCAGTTTCTCGCTCGCCACCGGGGCCCACTGCTCCGCCGTGGCAGCGGCCGCCGGCAATGGCATTGCCGCGATCGCCAAAACTAGGCCGGCAGCGGCCAACAAGCAGGTATGCCGGTCGGCGGTCTTCACTAGTGATCCATTCATGTCATTGCTCCTGAGTAGGGCCAAAGCGGCCGGCGTTACTTGTCCTTCCAGTGGTTGAGGCGGCGCATTTCGCTCTTCACCCGGTCGTTGACGTTGAGCACGGCGAACTGGCCGAAGCTGATCGGATCGGCGCGCCCCAACAGCACCTCGGTGGTTTCGGTGAACGACGAGCCGTCGCCGAAATAGAGGTCGTCGTCGGGATAGCTCGCCTTGAAGCCCTCGAACGAACGCCGCGCCTGCTCGACATCGCCGCCCTTGAAGTAATTGAGCACCGCCAAGGCATGCACACGCATGCGCTCCGGCTTCGACACCGCCGAGGCGGCGCTGCCCAGATTGGCGCCACAACTGTCGAGCACGCGGGCTGAATTCAAGAACGCGCCGGCCGACGCGCGGCCGCGCGCCTGGCTGTCGAGGGTCAAACCCTCGTCGCGGCAGGCTTCGAACGCCTTGATCGATTGCATTTGCTCGAAGCGCGATTCGCGGAACGACACGTCGTTGAACGGATCGGACGTGCCGGTCAGCGAACAGGCGCCGAGCAACAGGGCGGCGCCGGACAGCATCGCCATGCGGCGCAACAGCGCCTTCTGATGAGTGGATTTGCTAGCTAAGGTCATACTCGTCTCCTCTGGTCGAAAATTGCCAAGTCGCCATTCAAAATTCGGCGCCGGTACATCGCTTGCAGGCGCTGCACCTTGGCGACGTAGGGCCGGGTCGCCGGCAGCGGCCGGGCGTTGGGTGGGCGGCCGACCACCGAGCCGCCGTTGTAGTGGGACAGCGCGAGATCGGTGCGGCCATAGCGGTATTGCAGCCGTTTCAGGAAATGCAGGCCGAGGCGCACGTTGGTACGTGGATCCCACAAGCGCTCGGGCGCGATGCCGTATTCGCCGCGCGCCGTCGCCGGCATGATCTGCATCACGCCGCGCGCGCCCTTGTGGCTGAGCGCGCGCGGATTGAAATTCGATTCGGCATGCGCCAGGGCGAGCGCCAGCGACGGCGAGACGCCCAAATCGTTGGCCTCGCGCACCACCAGCGACATCACCTGGCCGCGCGTGGTCGGCACCATTGCTGCGGGGGTCGCGGTGGCGCAACCGCTCGCCAGCGCGGCGGCCGCTAGACCTAGCAAAACCTGCCGCCGACTAGTCATTGGCGGCCTGCTTGGCCGCTTCGATGGCGGCGCGCCAGCGGCTGTCGAGATTGGCGATCACCAGGTTGGTCGCGGCGAAACGCGCCCGCGCCACCATCACGTCGGCGAGCGGCACCGCCGGATCGATGGCGAGCACGATGCGGCGTTCGCCGTCAATGGGCACCGTGGCCGGGTCGAGCGGGTTCAAATCGGTATCGAGAAAGCCCTCGCCATCGAAAATCACGATCACGTCGTCGTTGGTGGGAAATACCGTCGCCCGGCTTTCCGGCGCGGTCTGCACCAGATGGATCGCTTCGTAAGATCGTGTGTCGCCGGTACCGCCGCCGATCGAGACCAGCGTGAGCACCAGGATCGAGAAGAAGCCCATGGCGAGCGCCAGCGCCACTTCAGTCATCGCGCCGTCTTCGGCGCCGGGGGATGTGATGGGATTTCGCATGTCAGCTCCTCACCGGGTATCGCGGCGCATGTTCTCGACCACGCGCCAGGTCATCCGGCCGTTGATGGGTAGAGCGGAATCGCGCTGGTAGGCGCGCAGCGCGTCGCGCGTCTGTTCGGTGAGCACGCCGTCGATCACGCCGGGGTCGTAACCGAGGTCGAACAGCAAACCTTCCGCCTCCAAAACGGTGGCGCGGCTGCCGGCCGGCAGCGGGCTGGTCGCCGGCCGCGTGCGGCTATCGACAACTTGGATTTGGGCCGGCGCCGACATCAGCAGCGGCGTCGTCGACACGAACAGCGCCCCGCTTTCCGAGGCGACTGCCTGATAGGTGAGCATCGGCCCGCGCGCGGTTTGCCGGATGGTGCCGCGGATCAGAATATCGGCGCGCAAATTGGCCTGCAGATCGCGCAACCGCGCGTCGCGCTCGGCGCTCGGCTCGGTGGTCGCGTCGATGTCGGCGATCAGGTCGCCGACCGCGTCGCGGGCGACGAAGCGGAAACGCCCGCCGGCCTGGCGTTGCAGGGCCATCAGCAACCGGTCGTTGACATAGTTGGCGTCGGCGGCTTCGACCGGCCCGCCATCGTCGGCGAACGCCTTGATCGCGATGGTCGGCCGGTCATAGCCGCTGCCGGCCGGCATGGCGTTGAGATCGGCGGCGTTCAGTCCCCGCACGATTTCACCGGCCAGCGCATTAACGGCGCGGTCGGAGACCGCGGCAGACGCCTGGCCCATCGACAGCCAGGCCGCAGCCGACACGACGAGCCAAATTACCAGCAACGCCTTCGCCGCACGCATCCGGATTCGCTCGCTAATCGCCATGATCGCCTCCTGAGCCCCGCCGCGCCTTAGCTGGGCTGCTTCTGCCAGGTGCCGTCGGGCATGCGGCAGGCGGTGCCTTTGACCTGCTCTTCGTAGCCGCCAACGAAGACCCACGTGGTGTATTCGCGGCAGTCGCGGCGGTCGGCGGTGCGGTAGGTGCGCGTCGGCGTCACCTCGTAGCGGTTGCCGGTGTCCGGGTTTTGCCAGATCACCGTCTGGCCGGTGCGGCCGGTCTCCAGCGTCCGCTGCACGCGCGCCTCGTCGGAAGCTTCCATACTGCTGCCGACATAGCCGCCGATCACCGCGCCGGCGGCGACGCCGCCGACGATGGCGGCGGTGCGCCCGCTGCCCTTGCCGATCTGGCTGCCGCCAAGTCCGCCGAGCAAGCCGCCGATGATGGCGCCGCCGAAGGTCGGCGAAATGCTCAGATCGGTCGTGCGGCGGGAACGATGGGGCCGGTAATGGCGATGGCCGTCATAGTCGTCGCGATACACGTAAACCGTTCGTCGCGTGTCATGGCGGTGCCAGTGGCGCCGCTCATGCTGGCGAAACTTATGCTTGAACTTGTGGCCGCCGTGAACGTGCCGATAGCCGTGGGCGGGCGCCCACCGCGGCGGGTCGGCGACGGCGACCGGCGCAGTCAACGGGATGGCGACCAGCGCCGCCGCCAGCGCGGTGGCAAATACGCTCATGCGGGTAGAGGTTTTCGACATTTTCGTTCTCCTATGCGGGATCGAAGTTCAGTGACGGGCGCGTGGCTAGTAGCGCCTGTCGGCAACTTCGATCTGGTCGAGGATGATCCGCACGACCTGTTCAGCCAGATCGGGAGTCTGGTGGTGGTGGTCGTGCGAGGTGCGGTGCACGGGCCGGCGTTTGCGGTCATGGCGCGGCGCCCGCAGCTTCACCTGGATCGAGTCGATGTAGGCACGGCCGCGAACGGCAAGCTGCAGCCGCTGCAAATCGCGACCCAGCGTGCGTTCGTCGTCCGGGGTCAGCTCGATGCGGCGGGTATGCCGGGCTCGCGCCCGGTCGACCACGTGGCCGTTGGCGAGCAGCGCTAGACGCGCGCGCGTGCGTTGGGGTCGTACTTTGATGGTGACCGACTGCACCTTGTAGCCGCGATAGGCGCGATCGAGACCGAGCAAACGGCGCAGCGGAATCTTTTCATCGTAATACCGGCGATGGATACCCACTCGCACAACTTCGGTCGCCCGCGGATAGCGGCGAACATCTTCATACCGCTTCCAATGATGCTGGGTATTTGGCTGCCAGTTGCGGTCGTCATGGGCCGACGCAGTACCGGCGCCCAGACCCAACATCATCGCGGTTGCGGCGGCGGCTATGGCTAATTTACGCATCGTATTTCTCCCAAGTCGGGTTGGTGACAACGTCGATGGGGAGAAATATGGCGGACCGCCGTTTTCGATTGCATGCGGCGGTTGTTAGGAAATCTTAAGACCTTCGAACAAATCCTAACGAACGGATCGTTTCACCTTTATCGTGTTCGGCACTACATTCAGCCACGATGCGCAGACTACTGGCTCTATTAATCATAATTTTGGCTGCCGGACTGGTTTTCACGCCGATGAACCAGGCCGTCGCGCAATCGCGCGGTGGTGGCGACCTGTCGGGCTCGCTGGAGCGCCTGCAGAATAACCCGCGCTATCAGGGCCGTATTATCGGCACCCAGATCCGTCGCACCGCGCGCGGCGCCCTCTACGAAGTGCAAATCCTGCGCCCCGACGACCGTGTTATTGTCGTCTACATCGATCCGACCACCGGCGGTGTCGTCGGCGATTCCGAACGGCGCGGTGGCGGCGGTGCGCCGGGACGGCGCGGCCGCGGTAACAATTGAGCGAGCGGAGTGACGCCTAAATGCGCGTTTTGATCCTCGAAGACGATCCGGAACTCGCCGACCAGATCGCCGCCATGTTGCGCGACGAAAACCACGCCGTCGACGTGGTCGATGACGGCGAAGAGGGGTTGGCCTACGGTCTGGAGAACGAATACGACGCGGTGATCCTCGACCCCGGCCTGCCGACCATCGACGGCTTTTCGGTGCTGCGGCGCTGGCGCGAGGCCGGCCGCGCCATGCCGGTGATCGTCTTGACCGGATCGCGCAAAGAGGTCACCGACATGAAAGAGGCGGTGCGCGCCGGCGCCACCAATTACCTGACCAAGCCGGTCGATTTGGAACTTCTGCTCGACTGGCTGCGCGGGGTGCTCAATTCAGCAGGCCCCAATGTGCGTCAACCGGTGCTCGAAGTCGGGCCCTTGCGCATTGATACCCAGTCGCTGCGGGTGTGGTTCGACGGCGGGCCGGTCAAGCTCACCCCAACCGAATACCGAATTTTACATTATCTGGCCGTCCATGCCGGACGCCCGGTCTCGGCCGAGGAGATGGTCAATCACAACTTCGATGGCGACGCGATCAAAACCGCCAACGAAGTGCCGGTATTCATTTCGCGCCTGCGCAACAAACTCGGCAAGCAAACCATCGAAACGGTGTTCGGCTACGGCTATCGCTTGACCCTCGGCGAAGCATCAGAGGATTAGCCGTGCGGCCCTGGCCCCACACCCTGGTGGCGCGGCTGTTGCTGTGGGCGTTCGTTCTGGTCGCCGTCAGCGTTCCTCTGTTCTGGCTGTTTTTCACCGTCGCGGTCGACCGCATCTCGGTCCAGGTTGTCGACGCCCGCATTCTGGAATTGGCCAACCAGGTGCGTGGCTATCGGGCCAGTGCGGAAGCCTTTCGCGCCCGCGCCGACGAGCCGGGCGGGCGGCCGCCGCGCCTGGTGATCGGCGGTGCCGACGCCGACTGGGTGTGGCAAATCTCGGTCGGCGGGCAGATCACCGAGCGCGCGGAACTGCTCGAGATCGCCAACGCCGAACTGCCGCCAGAAGCCGCGCCAGCCGGTGCCGACTTTCAAATCGCCCAATTCGATACCGCGCT
>JBFKGW010000148.1:0-6737 GCA_041633145.1 Alphaproteobacteria bacterium | reverse complement strand
CCGCCCGCACCAGATTTAGCTATTTCGATCTAAACGCCGCTCATCGGTGCGCCACAGCAAAACGGCGGCCCGGACAGGCCGCGGTTGCTAGAAACGTTCGAGGACGACAGACTTAGGCCACCGGAACCTTGCTCTGCCGCCGCCAGCTTGTCGCGTAACCAGCTCAAATCCAGAGCCGCAGCGATCCGCCGCGGCAGCTGATCGCGCGGAACCGTGCCTGTGCGACAAAATTTATAACCTAGACGGTCTTGCCGTCCCCACGCCCGGCCATCATCGCCGGTCTCCGCGCTAACAACGTCATAACCGGTAAATTGGGGGCGAAACCCCAGCGCATTCGCCTTGTCTTGAGATTAAAATGTAGCGATGCGGGGTCAAACATCGAGCTCGGCTGCTCTCTCGAGCTGTTCAGGTCGCGGTACGACCACTTTTCTGCCACGAAAAATCGCAAGCTCGTCCTTTTCAATCTCTCTAATCGTGCGTGTGACGGATTCCGCTGTCACCCCCACCATGTTTGCAATCTCCTTCCGGCTGATAGGCAGTTCAAAAACAAGATGCCCGTTCGCATCAATACGTGCGAAACGATCCCTGAGGATGAGGAGCATACGGATGATACGAATTCGCGCGGGCACTTTGTTGCCGCGCAACAAAAGGCCATCGGAAGGCCCTCGATCGCTGGCAATGGTACGGAGAAACCACCAAGCCACATCCAAGTTCGATTCAAAAAGTTGGCGCACTGTTTCTTGGGGAATTAGGTAAACCAAACAATCGGTTATGGTCCGCGCCGTGGCAACGTGAAGATCTGACGCGAAAAAACTTCGGTGTCCGATGGTCTCGTTGGGGCCGAAGATTCCAAACGCAGTCTCGTTCCCGAGGGCGTCGATTCGCGACAACAAGACATAACCTTGCTCAATGCAGAGAATCCCGGCGGGTACGTCGGATTGGCGAAAAACGATCTTACCTGGTTCGTACTTGTGCTTAACCGTCATTCGGTCGAGAAGCTCGACCTCGGACGGTGTAAACCCGTCCCACTCGTTGTCATACTCAGTCGATGATAACGGAAGAGATCCTCGTATTCGAAATTTGTACTGCAAAACAGAAACCCCCAGCGACTAGGCAACGTTGTTGGTGACCATCACGTGCCTCCATGGTCGATTGTCCAAATTCATTCCTGTTTGGCCGTAGCGTGAATTCTTCTATCGATGTTGCTTTTGTAATCAACATCTTAGCACGCTCGCCAGCAGCCATGCACCGGCCATACAATCAGTAATTTGATGGCTCGTTCATCGCTGAAATACAAAAATTTCCGCTGTTGAGGGTGTTGGCAACTCCCGTCGAACGGCATCGCGATGTGCCGACCCGCAGTAACGATGACTCTACGGCCGGTGCTTTACGAGTAATTGCTGAACGGCAGGTTCTGGCCGAGGGTGTCGAAGAAGTCGGATTTTAGTGAGTTTTGTGTGTCTGCTATTAGTAATAGCGGACACCACAAATTCGCCAGAATCCGAGTTCTTCGACACGCTGGGCTAAAAATTGCCTTGACGGGCGGGGGCAGGAAACGACCGTTGTTGGGTGAATAGCGGACGTTTCGTCACCGCAGTACTTACGTCCCCGCGCGCCAAATCGGCTCGGCAATCTGATCCAATAGCGCCTCGTGGGCTTCGGCTTCTGCTGCTGTCGGCGCGTGGGCGCGCGCCGGCCGCAGCGGGCGCTCGGTGTTGGCGGCTGCGGGCGCATCGGCAGCCGCCGCGTCGATCTGCAAATCGAGACCCGGCTGGCGGCCGCCCTTCAGGTACAGGTAGACTTCGGCGAGCAGCTCGGCATCCAACAACGCGCCGTGCTTTTCGCGCCGGGCCAAATCGATTTCAAAGCGCCGGCACAGGGCGTCGAGGCTAACCTGGGCGCCGGGATAGCGCCGCCGCGCCAGCGCCACCGTATCGACTGCGCGCGAGCGTAATATTTCCTCTCTGCCGAGCAACGCCATTTCTGCGTTGAGGAAGCGCAAGTCGAACTCGGCGTTGTGGATCACCAGGGGCGCGGCGCCGATGAACTCGAGAAAGCGGTCGGCAATCTCGGCAAACTTCGGCTTGTCGGCGAGAAACTCCGTGCTCAGGCCATGCACCGCAAACGCGCCTTCGGGCATATCGCGCTCGGGGTTGATGTAGGTGTGGAACACCTCGCCCGTCGGCATATGGTTGTGGGCTTCGATGCAACCGATTTCGACGACGCGGTCACCTGTCGACGGATCGAGGCCGGTGGTTTCGGTGTCGAGAATTATCTCGCGCAAAATTTCTCGCTTTCCGGCGAACTTGCACTCGCCTCTACTGGTGTCGTCATGGGCCGGTCATCGCCCGAGCGCGCGCAGCACCGCAACCAGGCGCTGCAAGCGACGGTAAGTATAGGCTTTGCCAAGCCCGGTCTCCACGACGTAATCGGCGCGCCGCCGTTTTTCGTAGTCCGACAATTGGCTCGCCAGGATACCGTTGAACCGCTCGATGCTCATGCCCGGCCGCGATAGTACCCGGCGCGCCTGCAGAAATCGCGGCGCGGTGACAACCAAGACGGCGTCGACATTGGCCTCGCCGCCGGTCTCGTAGAGCAGGGGAATATCCAATACGGCCAACGGCGCGCGCGCCATCGCGTGGCGGCGCAGAAACCGTTTCGCCGAGGCGCGAACGCGCGGATGCAAAATCGCTTCCAGATCCTTGCGCGCGGCGCGGTCGGCGAATACCGCCGCGCCCAGCGCTTGCCGGTCGATGGACTCGCCCTGCACCACGTCGGGAAACCGCGCGGCAATCTCTGCTCTCACCTGCCGGTCGCTGGCGAGCAGACGATGGACTACCGCATCGGCGTCATGCACCGGCACGCCGAGCCGCCGCAGCATGTCAGCCGCGGTCGACTTTCCCATGCCGATCGATCCGGTCAGGCCAAGAATAAACAAGTGCGCCTCCGGCCTCGCTACAGGCCCGCCAGGACGGCCTGGCGCAGGTCATCGTCGACCGTGGGCTCGACGCCGAACCAGGCTTGAAAGCCCGGCCGCGCCTGATGGAGCAACATACCCAACCCGTCGACAACCGGGTTGCCGCGCCGGCGGGCTTGCGCCAGCAGATCGGTTTCCAGCGGCGTGTAGACAATGTCGTTCACGGTGGCATCGCCCGGCAACTTGGCCAGATCGAGCGCGAGCGGTTCCTGCCCGCGCATCCCCAGCACCGTGGTATTGACCAGTAGCCCCGTATCGGCCAGCGCGGCCGCGCGGTCTGACCAGGCGTAGATGGTGGCGCGCTCGGCAAGACCGGCGAGCGTTTCGCTCAACGCGACGGCGCGGTCGGCCGTGCGGTTGACCAGCCGGATCTCGCCAACGCCGCAATCGAGCAACGCCGTGCAGACAGCGCGCGCCGCACCGCCTGCCCCCAGAACCGTCACCGGGCGGCCCGACCAGCCGGCCGCGACTTGGTCGGGTACGTGGTCGCGCAAATTCTCGATAAAACCGAAGGCGTCGGTGTTCGAGCCTGCCAGCGCCCCATCGTCGGCAACGACGATGGTGTTGATCGCCCCAATTCGCTTTGCCGTTTCGTCGATTTTGTCGACCAGCGCCAGCGCCGTCTCCTTATGGGGAACCGTCAGGTTCACCCCGCGAAAGCCAGTCTCGGCAAGTTGCGACAGCGCCGACGGCAAGTCTTCCGGCTCGACCGCGATCGCCTCATAGGAGCCATTAATCTGATACCGCGCCAGCCAATGGCCGTGCAGGCGCGGCGACAGCGAATGGGACACCGGCCAACCCATGACCCCGGCGCGTAAAACATCGTTCATGAGCCAATGACACCGTGATTGCGCAGAAAATCGAGCAGCGGCAGCAGCGGCAAGCCGAGGATGGTGAAAAAATCGCCTTCGATGTTGCTGAACAGCTGTGCCCCAAGGCCTTCCAATTTATAGGCTCCCACCGATTCGCAGATGCGCGCACCCATGCGCTCTATATACCATTCGATGAACGCGTCGCTCAGTTGGCGCATATCGAGATGGGCTTGGTCGTTGTAATGCCATACGACCGCGGCGTCCCGCACGACACAAACACTGGTCATCAGCGTGTGGCGACGGCCACGCAGCGCGATCAAATGAGCGCGCGCATGGTCTAAATCCGCCGGCTTGTCGAACAGTTGGCCGCCACGGTCGAGCACCTGATCGGCACCGATCACCAATGCCTCTGGATAGCGCCGCGATACCTGCTGCGCCTTCAGCTCGGCCAGGGTCTCGGCGATCGCGGTCGGTGGAGCACTTTCGCCGGTCAACGAACGCTTTATTTCCGCTTCGTCGGTACTGGCGGGAACGACCTGATGGGGTACGCCGGCGGCAGTCAACAGTTGCGCCCGCGACGGGCTGGCCGAGGCGAGGATGACAGACGGTGTGGCCGGCTCGGAGTCGCGCATTCGCGGCCGTCCGTCAGCCGGCCGCCCCGTCACCGCGGTGGCCGGCAGTTGACGAGTTCTCTCGGGACTCGACATAACGGGTTATCTGGCTCATCACCGCGGCGGCGGTTTCTTCGATCGAGCGGCGGGTAACATCGATAACCGGCCATTTTCGTTCGGAAAAATAGCGCCGCGCTTCAGTGATTTCCGCACGCACGATCGAGGGATCGATATAGGGCGTATCGCCCGCCTGTTGCAGCAAGTCCAAGCGGGCGCGGCGCAACTCGACCAAGCGTTTGGGATCGTTAGTCAAACCGATGATCAGCGCATGTTCGACCCGGTCGAGAGCGTCGGGCAGCGGAATTCCCGGGACGTAGGGTATATTGGCCGCTTTGACGCCCCGGTTCGCCAAGTAGAGGCAGGTCGGCGTCTTGGAGGTGCGCGACACGCCGACCAGTATGACGTCGGATTGATCGAACTCGTGGGCTTTTTGGCCATCGTCGTGCGCCAGCGCCCAGTCCATTGCTTCGATACGCTGGAAGTACTCGGCATCCATTTCGTGCTGCCCGCCGACGCGGTGCAGCGGCTGCGCGTCGAGAAATTTGCCAAACGCAGTGATTACCGGGTCGAGCACCGAGATGCACGGCACCTTGAGGCGGCGGCAACCGTCGAGCAATTGATCGCGCAGCGCATCATCTACCAGGGTGAACATAACCGGTCCGGGCTTATCCTTGATGCCGTCGAGTACTACTTGCATGGCGTTTTGCGTGCGTGCCATCGGCCAGGCGTGTTCGACCGGATGCACATGATCGAACTGAACCAAGCACGCGCGCGCGACCGAATGGATCGTCTCGCCGGTCGAATCGGAGACCAAATGCAGATGAAATTCCTGACGTCCTGTCGTTTCCGGCCCGGCCATCGGCACTACCTCCTGTTGAAAATTGCCAGATTCTGTGGATAACCCACCCCATTATGCACCGGCGAAAAACATGCTGTTGTAATGACGTTTTCCATCAACAGGGTCATGCGCATGCGAACTCTATTGTCACGAACCAGTGGATCAAATGTTCGGGGATTTTTATCCCCATATTTGTCCCCAATTCGGCCGCTTTTTGGCGTAGCGAAAAACAACATTCAACCAACCATTTACGCAAAACCTCCACAAATCTGGCTTGCCGTCATGTAATTTTTTACCGCACGGAATAACTCTGCGGAGTATCTCATAACTCCGCTTATTCAACCGTCCTACTACATCAAAATTCTCTTTATTTATAAATCTTTATTGGATATTTGGCCTAGCATTCGAAAGCATGTTCCGCATAATGCCGAGCCCGACCAGACGTTTGAACCTCCATCACAAACCTCGAAATAAGCTCGTTGCGTGACTAAGCCTCTCCTAAATGTATTAAATGGACAGACCGAACCAAGGCCGCCGTTTTGGTTCATGCGTCAAGCTGGGCGCTACCTGCCCGAGTATCGCGAAATTCGCAACCGTATGCCGTCGTTTCTCGATTTGTGCTACACGCCGGACTTGGCTGCCGAGGTAACAATCCAACCGGTTCACCGGTTTCACCCCGACGCAGCGATCCTGTTTTCCGATATCCTGGTAATTCCCGACGCACTCGGCCAGTCGGTGCAATTTCGTGAAGGCGTGGGGCCGAAGCTCGAGCCGGTCACATCGGCTGGCGATTTGGTGCGTCTTTCAGTAGCGGATACCAATGCCCACTTGGCGCCGGTGTTTGAAACGGTCCGGCAGGTGAAGGCGCGACTACCGGACGATATTGCGCTTCTCGGGTTCGCCGGCGCACCCTGGACGGTCGCGACCTACATGATCGAAGGCGGAACCAGCCGCGATTTCATGCAAACCAAGCTGTGGGCCCGCAAGGATCCTGAAGGTTTCGATCAGTTGCTTAGTCTGCTGATCGAAAGTACCAGCGCCTATCTGGTGGGCCAGCTCGAGGCCGGCGCCGACGCAGTGCAACTGTTCGATACCTGGGCCGGGGCGGTGCCGGCAGATCATTTCGACCGCTGCGTTATCGCACCGACCCGCCAGATTATCGCGAATGTGCGAGCAACCAAGCCAGCGGCGAAATTTATCGGCTTTCCGCGGGGAATTGGGCCCGCGGTTGCGCACTACGCCGCTGAGACCGGGGTGAATTGTGTGGGTATCGACAGCGCTTTGTCGCCGACCTTTGCGGCAGCAATGCTGCAACCGGGCTGTGCGGTGCAAGGCAACCTGGATCCCATGGCGCTGCTGGCGGGCGGCGCGCCGATGTTCGACGCAGCAGCAGCGATTATCGAGGCCTTGAGTGGCGGCCCGTTCATTTTCAATCTGGG
>JBFKGW010000147.1:0-6743 GCA_041633145.1 Alphaproteobacteria bacterium | reverse complement strand
GGGGCTCAGCTCGCCGATGGCCGTCGCACTTCTGCTACCGTTTACGATCACGCTCGAGCCTGTTGCGGCCATTTCGATGATGGCGGCGTTGTATGTCGCGGGAACGTTCGGCGGTTCGATCACGGCGATCCTGATCAACGCGCCGGGGGCACCCCCTGCAGTGGCTACCGCGTTAGACGGTTATCCGATGGCCAAAAGAGGAGAAGCGGGACGCGCCCTGGGTCTGGCGACCTTTTCCAGTGTCTCCGGCGGCGTCTTCAGTCTGATTGTATTCATTGTCGCGGCGCCGCTGCTGGCCTCGTTCGCGCTCAAATTCCGACCACCCGAATATTTTGCGCTCGCAATCTTTGCGCTGTCGATGCTCGCCTCGATCAGCGGGAAGTCATCACTGCGTAATTTGATCTCCGGCGCTTTCGGCGTTCTGCTCGGCACCATCGGCATTCATCTGACCACCGGTGTGGAGCGCTTCACATTCGACTTGCCGGTGCTGACCGAGGGCATAAATTTCATTCCGGTGTTGATCGGGCTGTTTGCGGTGGGCGAGCTGCTGAACCAGTCGCAAACTCTTGCGGTGCACTATGAGCGCGTCCGCACCGGGGTCATGAAATTGCCGACCCGCGCAGATCTGCGACGGGTCTTTACAACGATTTTACGTTCCAGCGGGATCGGCACGTTTATTGGCATCTTGCCGGCGGAGGGCGCCACGGTCGCCGCCATCATGGGCTACAACGAGGCCCGGCGCTGGTCCAAACGCAAGGCCGAATTCGGCACCGGGATCCCGGAAGGGATCGCTGGGCCGGAAGCTGCGAACAATGCTGCGACCGGCGGCGCAATGGTGCCGACGCTCGCCCTCGGCATTCCGGGCAGTTCGACCACTGCTCTGATTCTCGCCGCCTTGATCATGCATGGACTGCGGCCGGGACCTTTTCTGTTACGCGAGACGCCCGAGTTCCTCTTCGCGATTTTCGGCGCCATGTTGGTGGCCAACTTTATGTTTCTTGGTATCGGTTTGGTCGGCGCCAAGGTATTTTCCCAAATTACACTTATCCCGCGTGCCATTCTTTGGCCCGCGGTCTTTGCGTTCTCAATTATCGGCTCTTACTCAAGTTCCTCGTCGATATCCGACGTATGGATCATGATGATTGCCGGCGTCTTCGGCTTCGTCATGCTGCGTCACGGGTTCGGTCTGGCACCGCTCGTCATGGGATTGATCCTCGGCCCGCTGGTCGAAATTTCGTTCTCGCAGTCGATGATCATGTACGACAACAATTTTATTGCCCTGTTCGAGAGCCCGATCGTCGTCGTGCTGTTCGGCATGACCTTCGTCAGCCTGTTCTGGCCGTTGCTCGGACGGGTGGTGCGATTTGCCTTCTCCGGTCCCATATCGCGCGGCGAGCAAGCGTGAACGGCACCGCCTATCCGCCAAACAGCGAATGAGCGAGACAGCAAACGGAATATCAGAGGCAGGTCAAGCGCTTGCCGAGCAGTTCGGCGCGTGGGCAGCGGCGGTCGAACCGGCCGATGTACCGCCCGGCGTGCGCAGCACTATGGAAAACCTCGTCCTCGACGCGATCGGTCTGTGCGTTGCCGCGCGGCACGCCGACTATGTCGCTGCGATTGTCGCGTCGTGCGAAGCGAATGGGCCGTGTACCGCAATCGGTCATGACCGCGGCTTCGACACCTATGGAGCCGCCTTGGTCAACGGCACCGCGATTCACGGCGAGGATTACGACGACACCTTCGAAGGCACACCGGTCCATGCCGGCGCGGTCATCGTGCCGGCGGTGCTCGCGGTTGCGCAGGCGCGCAGCCTGAACGGTAAGGATCTGCTGCGCGGCCTGACTGTCGGCGCCGAGCTAACGTGCCGGCTGGCGCTGGTTGCGCCGACCGCGATGCACCGCGCCGGCTTCCACCCAACCGCCGTCATCGGCGCTCTCGGCGCGACCGCCGGCGTTTGCGCCGCGCTTGGTCTCGACCGTGACCGCTTCGCCTCGGCACTCGGCATCGCGGGAAGCTTTGCGTCAGGCATCATCGAATATCTCACCGAAGGCACGTGGACGAAACGCGTGCACGCCGGCTGGGCGGCGCAGGCCGGCATCCGCGCCGCGTACATGGCGGAGGCAGGTTTCCGCGGCCCGCGAACCGTCATCGAAGGACCGCACGGCTTCTTTTTCGCGTTCGCGGAAAATTCTATCCCGCGCGCCTACACTGAGCTGACCAACGGGCTGGGCGCGACCTGGCAGGCGCAGTCGCTGGCCTTCAAACCCTATGCCTGTGGCACCATGTGCCAACCCTTCATCGACTGCGCCCTGGCGCTGCGCCGCCAAGGCGTTACGCCGACTCAAATCGATAACATTCATTGCACGGTCGGCGAAGGCACGGTCCACCGCCTATGGGAACCGCGCACCGAAAAGATCGCGCCATCGACCGCTTACGCTGCCAAATTCAGCGTGCCCTACTGCATCGCGGTCGCCTTTGCCGACGGCGCAGCCGGGCTGGAGCAATTCACCGACCGCCGCACGGCCGGTGCGGACGTCCGTGACCTCGCCGCCCGGGTGACCTACGAGATCGACCCGGACGATGAATACCCGGCCAACTATACCGGTTATCTGCGGGTGACCCTGACCGACGGGCGCATCGTCGAGGCACGGCAACCGCATCTGCGCGGCGGTCGACGCGAGCCGCTCGACCGCGGTGAAATCGTTGCCAAGATGCGCGCCAACCTGGTGCATGGTGGCTGGCCGCCAGCGCACAGCGATGCGGTCGAAGCCTTCTGCACGACATTGTTCGACAGCGACGACGAGATTAATCTCGCTATGCTCGATGCTTGAACGGCCGTCGCGACGCATTCCAGAATCTTCGGTGCAACGCGCGTTGCCCAATCCTCCATTCGAAGGAACCGCACGAGCATGACCGTCCCAGCAACAGACAAAATCCTGACCCGGATCGCCGATGGCATCGGCTATATCGTCTTCAACAACCCCGAGCGGCACAACGCCGTATCGCTGGAGATGTGGCAAGCCGTCGAGCAGACGATCGATCAATTCGCCGAAACCGATGCGGTGCGCGTCGTCGTACTCAGTGGCGCCGGCGGCAAGGCGTTCGTGTCGGGCGCCGATATCTCGCGGTTTGAGAAGGAACGCGGGACGCAGGACGCGGTCGAGCGCTACAATGCGCGCATCAAGGAGGTTTACGACAAGATTGCCGCCTTTCCCAAACCGACGATCGCGATGATCGACGGCTATTGTCTGGGCGGCGGACTTGCTCTCGCGGTGTGCTGCGATCTGCGCTTCTGTTCCGCCAATTCGCGATTTGGTCTGCCGGCCGCCCGGCTCGGCCTTGGCTATCCGTTCGAAGGCTTGAAACGGCTGATGGATACAGTCGGACCTGGTGCCGCAAAGGATATCGTCTTTTCGGCGCGGCGCCTCGACGCCGACGAGGCCCACCGGATCGGACTCGTACAACATGTGAGCGAGGCTGCGGAGCTCGAAGGTTTCGTCACCGACTACGCCAACTCGGTGGCCGGCAACGCACCGCTTACGGTGACCGCGATGAAAGCGATCATGGGCGAAGTGCTCAAGGACCCGGCCACCCGGGATCTGGCGAAATGCCGCGATCTCGTCGCTGCCTGCTTCGCCAGTGAGGACTACATCGAAGGCCGCCAGGCCTTCGCGGAAAAGCGCGAACCCAAATTCAAAGGTCGATAGCAGCCGGGACTCGACCGCGCTTATGCCACTGCTCGAAAATCTGGATCTGGCGACGGTCGCGCTGGTCGCCGCGATCGCCTATGCCAGCGCGGTCTTTCATAGCGTCGGCGGCTTCGCCGGCGCGCTTTTGCTGACGATCGGCCTGGCCCCGGTACTGGGCATCAAGGAGACGATCCCGGTGACCGCCGTCGCGATGATCATTTCCAATTCGACGCGCTGCTTCGCCTTTCGCGGCTGGGTTCCCTGGCCGGCATTCTTTGCAATCTTCACCGCCGCGCTGCCGGGTATTATCCTCGGCGCGACCCTCTACATCACGCTGCCGGTTCATTATATCGCGCTAGTGCTCGGGACCTTTCTGGCGATCACGGTGCCGTTGCGCCACTATTTCAAACGACACAACTTCGAGGTCGGCCTCAACGGCCTGCGTGCCGTTGCCGTGCCCTACGGTTTCGTCTCGGGCACCGTCATGGGGGCCGGACTGATGCTCGGCCCTTTCTTGCTCGGCGCCGGCATCGTTGGCGAGCACCTAATCGCGCTCATCGCCGCCCTCGGCCTGGGCCTGAACATCACCAAGTCCGTGGTATTCGGCGTCTCGCCTTTGCTCGATCTTTCGCTGGCGCTGAAGGGAGTAGCAATCGGCTTATGCACCATGCCGGGCGCCTATACCGGACGATGGATCGTCCGCCATACGCCAATCCGCATCCACACCGCGTTCATGGAACTATTCATTCTGTGCGGCGCCAGTTATTTCCTGTGGCAGGCCGCCGCCGGGCTGGGTTGGCGGTGACGCGGGCGTGGCTGCGGCGCCGACGCCACATCAAAACTGGTTCACCACGCCGCCGTTGACCTGCAGCATCTGTCCATTGATGAATCCGCCCTCATCTGAAACCAATAGGTCGACGACGGCGGCAATGTCGTCCGCGGTTCCCAGTCGCCCGACCGGATTGGCTTCGAGCAGCGCCCTGTAGCTCGGCGTCGAGAGGTCCGCGCTCTTATCCGGAATCGTTCCCGGGGAAATAATATTGCAGGTTACACCCCGGCGCCCGAACTCCTTCGACAGCGATTTCGTCAGACCCCACAGGGCGTGTTTCGAAACGCTGACCGCTGCCTTTCCGGCATAACCCTGCTGAGCATTCATGCCAGTAAAATTGATGATGCGCCCCCAACCTTTGGCGACCATGCCAGGAATGCAGGCACGGCCGAGATGGAACACCGAGTAGAAATTGGTGTCCAGCACCCGGTTCCATTCCGCCTCGCTTATCTCCAGAAAGTCGCCGTTAGGACGTATCGCTGCATTGTTGACCAGAACGTCTACGGCGCCGAATGCGTCGATTGCCGATCTCGCCATGGCTTGGACTTTGTCGGCATCGCCGATGTCGCACATTTCAATGCGCACGTCCGAACCGAGCTCTCGGATGCTCGCGGCGACTTCGTCGCACGCCTCGCGGTTGCGCGACCCATTGAGCACGATGTTGTAGCCGGCCGCCGCCAGGTGCAACGCTATGGCCTTGCCAATATTTCGCCCTGAACCGGTGACGAGTGCGGTTCGGTTTTGCTGCATCATGTCGAAACACCTCCAAGAAATTGGGCGCCGAACGCGCCTCTTGCATCCACGCCTGTAACATCTTCAAGCGTTGGCAACGAACCGCTGTCGCCGGCCGCAACGCGTATTATCATGGATCAGTCCGATGCGCGGTTCTAGCGTGGCCCCGAATTTTCCCATAGGTGGCAATGGGTCAACGGCTCGGAATAGCCAAACCTCCCATTCAGCAAAATCCAATCAAGCTCTCACGACTTGGATGTCGCTTTCGCAAATTCTCTCACCGCAAGGCCGTCGGCACGCATGCATCTGTGACTTCGGACGCGAACGGCCGTTTTGCAGCGAGCCGGCAGTATCACTAAATTGATGGGGTTGAGAACGCGCGCGATGGAAATGAGACCGGCAAGCGGGTTAGATATTGGCTATGGTAGCGAATATGTGTCCCTTATTTCGGAAAGCGTTCCTGGTCGCCAGCATCTTCCTGATCAGCTTTGCGGCTTATTTTGCAAATCCGAGCGACACGTCGGCCGACTTTATCAGCCTGTCGGGCGCTGAGAACGCCGAGAACATCGCCGAGATCCATATCCTCGAGGATCGAGTTAGGCTTCGGCTCGAAGTTTTCGTCCGCCACCTCGATATTTTCCGCCCGCTGGTCCCCGAGACGATGTACGCCGACCCCAGTCAGGCCGGTGCACTAGCAGAGCGCGAGGCATTATTCGGCGCCAAGATATTTCGTGTCGTGGACGAGACCGGAGCGGAGTTGCCGGCCCGGTTCGCGCTGATCGAACCGCGGCAGCGGATCGACCGCCGATCGCCGTTCGTCGGCATGATCGATCCGCGCACGCGGCGGCCGATCCCCGGCCCGCCCGACGACAAGCGGGTGCTCTATGCTGAGGTCGAGTATTTGTTCGAGGGCCGGCGCCCAAAGACCCTCAACTTCGTGCCGCCGCTTGACGAGAACGGTGTCGCGCAGGTCAGCATCGGCTTCATCGCTTATCACCAGACCGTGCCGATCATCGATTTCCGCTATCTCGGCAAGACCGCGAAACTCGAACTCGACTGGAATGACCCTTGGTACAGTGGCTTCGACAATCCCAATTTGATCCGCCACAACCGCTCGGCGATCGCCTCGTTTTTGTACGTCGAGCCGTTCGAGGTGCGCCACGAGATGCTGGTGCGCGTGCGTGACATGTCTGAATTCGTCGACGTCGGCATCGACGATCTGTCCGAGATCCCCGCCGCCGAGGCGGCAAGCGTCAAGAACAAGATCGCCGACTTCCTGGTCGCGCACAATACGGTCTCGATCGACGGGCAAGCGCGGCCGCCGATCGTCGACCGCGTCGATTTTGTCGTCGCCGCCCAGCGCGGCATCCAGATCATCGATCCCAAGGAGGATATCGATCTCAATACCGCCATCGTCGGCATCATCTTCGCCTATATCGTCGATCGGTTGCCGCAGAAGGTCGACGTCGACTGGGACGTGTTCCCCGCCGCGG
>JBFKGW010000146.1:0-6767 GCA_041633145.1 Alphaproteobacteria bacterium | reverse complement strand
AGTAGCATAGTCCGCCATTGCCGACGTGGCAGATGGTCTGCCAGGCGTCCGCCGCGGGACCGCCAGCGCCGCCGGTAAAGGTCACCATGATCTGGTTGACGTAGGGCTCGCCGCTGGCGGGGTCGACGCCGGAGATCACACCGAGACCAGGCGTCATGATGGCGCCACACTCGGCCATGCCGAGGCCATCGGCGATCTCGGCCATCGCCGCTTGGGTCGGGTTGGAGACCCGGTCGGCAACATTGGTGGTCGCCGCCGAGCACGAGGTCGGGTGCTTGGGGATGCCGCAAACCGAACCTTCGCGCAGTAATACGTTCAAGCGGCGGAACGAGCCGGCGTTTTTCGGCACCGTGTGGTCGATCGAATTGAACACGCCGACCATGGCGGCAGTGCGCGCACACGCCTCCGACAGGTTGAGGCCGCAGGGCAGCGCGTCAGGATTATCGCGCAGATCGACGGTGACCATCGCCGCCTCGGGATCGACCGTCACTTTCGACGTAATCGTGATGCCGTCGTCGGGCGTGCCCGGAATGGCGTCGTGGGTCGACTGCCGCGTCGCGGTTCCCGCCGGCAAGGAACTGATCGCCGTCGCCATGCGCTGTTCGGAATAGTCGAACCATTGTTCGTTGAACGCCGCCAGGGTGTCCCACCCGACCTCGGTGCCGAGTTCGAGCATCTCGCGCTCGCCGATGCGCGCCGCTCCCAGCATGGCAAGAAAATCCCCCCACCATTGCTCGGGCACGCGAATGCGCATGCGGCACATGCGCACGATGTCCATGTTGGTCTGGTAGTTCTCCTGCACTTTGGTGGCGGGGAAGATCAGCGCGCCCTCTTCGTAAACGTCGCGTGCGGTGCCGTGATAAGTCGTGGGGATCGAGTTGCCGATATCGGCCTGGTGCGCCTTAGCCGCCACGGTGTAGCGATGCACCCCGTCATCGTCGATCACCGGCACCAAAATGGTGTGGTCGGCGGGGTGGGAACAGCCATGGTAGGGCGAATTGTGCAAGTAAGCGTCGCCCCGCCTCAGCTCGGGATGAAATTCTTTCATCGACCGGGCCATGATGTCCGGGCCCGACAGCACATGGATCGGCAGGCTCTCTGCGACTGCTGCCAAATCGTTGTCAGCGGTCAAAATGCAGCAGGAGAAATCGCGGGCGATATTGAGCACGCCCGAGCGACCCGTGCGCATCAGCGTATTGCCCATCTTGCGCGAGATGCCCTCGAGCCGGTTCGACAGCAGCGCTAGCTTGACTCCGTCGATGGTCGCCTGCCGTTTGCTGCTCATCATGCCGCTCCCGGATCGATCGACAGACTTCCCGAAGCGCGCCGTTCAGCCGTCGCGCCCGGATCGATGACGACGGTGGTAAAGGGGGATTCGACGATCGCGGGGCCGGCCACCGTTTCGCCGACCTGCATGGTCTCGAAGCGATGGACCTCCGCATCGACGAAACCAGTGCCACTGAAATAAGCCTTGCGGGTGCTGGCGATCTCGGTGGTGACGTCGGCCGCGGACAAGCTGCCGCTTTCGCCCTCACGCAACCGGCAGCGCACTGTCGCGGTCCAACCGACCACTTCGATCCCCGATTCCGGATCGTTAATGGCGAAGATGTCCTGGTGGGCAACGTGAAAAGCGTCGACCAAGGCAGCGACATCGGCGTCGCTGCTGAAGCGCCGGCTGGCGATCGGTACTTCGATTTCCCAGACCTGCTCGGGGTAGCGGGCTTCGGCGAAGAACTCGACGCTGCTCTCGATGGCGCCGGCGCCCGGGCCGTCGATGAAGGTCCGACAGCTCTCTTCCAGCTGATCGAGCAACCGATTGACGGCGTTGCGGTCGAACGCTTCCGATGTCATGAACAGGGTGCGCCGGTATTGCGAAGTCAGGTCCGACATCATTGCGCCGGCCGCGCTCAACGCCGCGCCCACTTCGGGAATGATCGCGCGCGGACACCCCAGACGCCGGGCGATGGCGATCGAATTCAAGCCCGCCGCGCCGCCGCCGCCGATCAGCATGGCCTCGCGCGGGTCGATGCCCTGGTTGACGGTGATGTCCATGATCGCCTGCACCATGTTTTCCGTCGCGATACTGATCACCGCCGCGGCGGCATCTTCCAGCGACAACCCCATGGGTTGGGCAACATCGCGGTCGAGCGCCTGGCGGGCCGCCTCGATGTCCAGCGCCATGGCGCCGCCGAGGAAAAACGCCGGATCGAGATAGCCCAGTGCCAGCGCCGCGTCGGTCACCGTGGGCTTATCGCCGCCCTGGCCGTAGCACGCCGGTCCCGGCACCGCGCCAGCGCTTTGCGGGCCGACATGGAGCATGCCGCCCTCGTCGACCCAGGCGATCGAGCCACCGCCGGCGCCAATGCTTTTGACATCGACCGAGGGAAAGCCGGTCATGTGGCCGCGGTAGGGCTCACCGATCCAGGTCTCGCGGGTCCAGGGAATACGGCCACGGCGCACCAGACTGACGTCGTAGGTGGTTCCGCCGGTATCGGCGATGACGGCGGAATCCGATTGCTCGTCGACGCGGGCGAAATAGCGGCCCGACACTGGTGCCATGGAAGGTCCCGAATTGATCAGATGGATCGGCGTCTCGGCGATGTCATCGGCGTCCATCACGCCGGCCTGCGAGGTGACGATCAACACGCGACCGCCGAAGCCAGCCTCGCGCAACCGGCCGGTGAGATTGTGCATGTAGGCGCTCATCAGCGGTTTTAGCGAAGCGTCGATCGCCGCCGACGAGGCGCGGCGGTATTCGCGCAAACTGGGATTGAGGACATGCGACAGGGTGTACGGCACGCCCGGTAAATGCTCAGCGAGCAATTCGCCAACCCGGTCCTCGTGCGCCGGGTTGACGATCGACCAGAGCAGGCAAACCGCGACCGCCTCGACCTGGTGCTTTTTCAGCTCCTCGATGGTCGCCAACACCGAGGCCTCATCGAACGGTGTCATCTCTGAACCGTCGGCCAGGATCCGTCCCGGCACTTCGAAGGTCAGGGCGCGGGGGACATAGGGCTGGGGAAACGGCACCGTGAAGTTGAACGGCTCCATGCGGCCGCCCTCGCGAAACACCAGAATGTCGCGGTGGCCTTCGGTCGTGAGAAACGCGGTTTTCGCGGTATTGCCGGTGACAATGGCATTGATTGCGTGGGTCGTACCGTGGATGAACAGCTCGCCTTGGCCCAACAGGCTGGCAAGATCGGTGTTCAAGCCGTCGGCAGCGCTCTCAAGACTATGGATGACGCCGCGGATCGGATCGTCCGGCGTCGTCGCCGCCTTGAACATGTGCAAACCGCCATCGTCGTCTTCGACAATGAGGTCGGTGAACGTCCCGCCCGTATCGACTGCAAACCGCATGCTGTCCCCTCGCCTGCGCGCATTCGGGTTGCCTTTGTGGCAACTCTTAAACGCTGTTTATCAGCCGGTTACGCTGAAACAGGCACCCGCGAAAGGCAAGAGCGAAACGAAAGAAATTTATACGCGCCGCGCGCCACCGATCAGGCGGCAAGAAACGCCTTGAGTTCATTCACGAAGGTATCGCGCGCCTGAATTTGCGGGCAGTGGCCGCAGCCAGGTATCTCGACCAAAATAGAACCTGCTATTCCTTCATGTAAGGCGTGCGACATCGCCGGCGGGGTGGTGGCGTCTTCCAGCCCGACCATCACCAGGGTCGGGTTCTGGATCGTGCCGATCTCGTCGGCCATCTCAACATTGGCCAGCGCCCGAGCGGTGGCGGCAAAGGCTTTTGGCTGGCAAGCCGCCAAGGCGGCTTTGCGTTCCGCGATAATGTCAGGATGGGCCTCGATATAGTCCGGGGGGAACATGCGCGCCATCGCCGCATCGAGCACCCCGTCCATGCCCGCCTCTTCGACCTTGTCGGCAAGCAGACGCAGCGGGGTTTTTGCCGGCTCGGGGAATCCCGGACCGGTATCGGCGAGCACCAGCTTGCCGAACCGTCCGCCGTGGCGAATGCCCAGCGCCACCGCCATGAACCCGCCGGCGCCGTTGCCCAAAACCGCGGCATCCGGCGCCAAATCGAGGGCGTCCATCAGCTCGGCAATGCGATCGGCGTAGTCGGCGACGGTTGGCTGTGCCAGATCCAAGGGCGGCGTACCGCCAAAGCCCGGCAGGTTGGGCAGGGTCGCCCGGTAGTCGCTAGCCAGTTCGGGCAGCGCCCGGTCGAAGACGGTCCGTTCGGCGAGCAGGGAATGCAACAGCAGCAGGTCCGGACCGTCCCCCGCTTGCACCACATCGAAGCCAGCCACGTTCGCTTGCGAAACGTCCATCATTACCTTCCGAAAGAGTAGTTACTGGGAGAGGATTTCTTCGGCTATATCGAAGCCATTTTCGCCGGCTTGGGAATCGGGTGGCAGCCAGATGGTCAAAATATCGGCAACCTTGCCATCGGCAGTCGTATAGGTGTGCGCCATCGTGCTGTCGAGATAGACGCTGTCGCCGGCTTCGAGGCGGACCGGTTGGTAATGTTCGGTGTGCACCTCTATCGCGCCCGTCAGGACATAGACGAACTCCTCGCCGCCGTGGCTGATCATGCCGTCGCCGGCGTCGCCGTTGCCCACGCGCACCCGTTCGATCAACGGCGTCATGCGCTTGTGCAGCAGGTCAGCTGCCAACGCGCCGATGTCGTATTTCGGCGTCGAGCGAAATTTGACTTCGTTATGCCGCGACACGGTCATGCGCGCCGATACATTCGACACGTCGCGATCGAGCGCCACCAGATCGCTCAACGGGATGGCTAATCCTTCGGCCAAGCGCATCAAGTTGGTAAAGGTGGGCGACACCTGATTGTTTTCGATTTTCGACAGGGCGGAAATCGACAGGCCTGTCGCGTTGGCGACTTCCGATAACGTCATGCCGCGCGACTTTCGGAGACTCCGAACTCGATGCCCCAGCGTCACTTCACCGACGCGATTGTCAGAGCTTACGTCGTTCAAGTTCGCACCCCTCCGATGCTCCGAAACGGCAATCTCCGGCGCTGCAACAAGGCATCCAGCTAGGGTTGAAATCCCAGACTTGTTACCATAGACAATTTTCTTATAGTACAAAACTGTAGTATGGTGTTAGTGCCGCATCGGCATCAGTGCTGTAAGTTCGTGTAGGTATGTGCAGTTGTTACCGGAGATCAACTTCGGAACGTATGCAACAGGGGAGACACGACATGAAAATCGCGAACTTTACCCGCCGCCAGGCGCTCAAGGGCGCCATGACGACAGCGGCCGCTGCCGGCGTGTTGCCGCTGGCCGGCGTCTCGCAGGCTTTCGGCGGCGCCGAAGAAGACCGCATCATCGCTGCCGCGAAGAAAGCCGGCGGCGCCGAACTCGGCGGCATGATTTGGTCGAACTATTACGTCGCCATGTCGCCGTTCGTCGACGAATTCACCAAGGCGACCGGCACCACCATCCCGAAAATCCAGGATATTTCAATTTTCGACATCCCGCAGCGCGCTATGGCGGAAGCGCTGTCGAAGTCGCCCGAGTTCGAGTTCTTCCATGTGGACTCGAACATGATTCCGTCCTTGGCGTCGGCCGGTTTGCTCGAACCCCTCGACGAATACATGGAGGAAGCCGGCTTCAAACTCGACGCCGTCGGCGATTTCGCCGGTTTCATGAAATACAAGGGCCAGACCTATGGCATGCCGACTGACGGTAATGTTTTCGTCGCCGGCTACCTGTGGGAAAAGATCACCGACGACGTCAAGAAAAAGTACGCCGACATGCGCGGCAAGGAGTTCGCCTGGCCGGAAACCTGGGAAGACGAACTCGCGATCAGCCAACTGGTCCATGATCCCGATAGCGACTTCTACGGGACCGGCGACTTGCGCAACCGGGCCAACGGCGTGACCTGGTGGTACCAGTATTTCTACTCAGCCGGCGGTTTTCCGTTCGACGAAGATATGAACCCGACGTTGAACAACGCGGCCGGCGAATACGCCATGGAGACCTATCTCAACCTGAAAACGGTTGGCCATCCGGAAGCGCCCGGCTGGGGCACGCCGCAAATGATCCCGCGCTGGTTCAACGGGCAAACGTTCGGCGGTCAGTACTGGGACGGCATCATCGCCGGCACCAATAACCCCAATTTGTCGAAGACCGCGGGCAAGTTCCGCTGGGGATTGGTTCCCGGCTCGACGGTCAGTGGCAAGCTGGTGCACCGGTCGATTTCGTCGCCGATCGCGGCCCTGCTGGTCAACCGGCACAGCCCGAAGAAGCGCCAGATGGCCTACTTGGCCATGTACATGGCGACCGCGAACAACAGCTCGGGCATCGTCGGCGATCCGGTCAACACCTTCCACGATCCGTGGCACAAGGCGCATTTCGAGCCCGGGTCAAAGCCGGAAACTGTGTATACGGCCCAAGGCATGGCGGCGATCCAGCAAAACCTGCAAATCACCACGCCGCCGATTTACCTGACCGGTTTCCTGGAGTTCCAGGACCAGTTGGCCAAGAACCTCTCGGAAGCCTATACCGGCGTGAAGTCGGCGAAGGATGTCTTGACCGATACCGAAGAGGCTTGGAAGCGTTCGGTTCGCCGGATCGGCAAGCGCAAATTGCGCGACGAGTTGGCCAGTTACAAGGCCGTGTTCCCGTCGGTCGATAGACCAGTATGAGAAACTCGCGTTAACTTTTTAGAAATTCACCAAGTCTCCGGAGCGCGGCCAACGCTCCGGGTTCAGTGAGGCCATAAACTATGACTGCTGAAGCCACGTTAAACGGACAGGTCGACCCGAGCGAGCGCGCGCACCGCGAGGT
>JBFKGW010000145.1:0-6775 GCA_041633145.1 Alphaproteobacteria bacterium | reverse complement strand
CACCACGAGAGCTTGCTCGCGCGATTGCGGGCGCACCCGATTTTTGCCGGCTTTGCCGACGGCGCCGCCGGCGCGACGTCGTCGATCGCAGCGGATATCGACGCCGGCACCGCCCTGCCGCTGCGCACCGGCGCCAATCTGCGCGGCGGGGTGCGCGGCGACAACCGCGCCGAAGGCCGCGAGGACGCCAATCTCGATGCCAACACGCTGCTGGAGGCGCTGTGCGTCAAGGCGTCCGGGGCGATCGCGCTGCAGACGCTGCTGCATCGCGAGGGCATCGGCGCGGATCAGATCGACTACATTATCAGCTGCGGCGAGGAAGCCGCCGGCGACCGTTATCAGCGCGGCGCCGGCGGCATTGCCAAGAGCATCGGCGAGATGTGCGGCTGCGCCAACGCATCGGGCATGGATGTAAAAAACTTCTGCGCCGGCCCCGCTTCTGCGCTGGTCACCGCCGGGGCGCTGGTGAAGGCCGGTGTGTATGAGCGCGTGGCCGTGGTGGCCGGCGGCTCGCTGGCCAAGCTCGGCATGAAATTCCAGGCCTTCCTCGAGCATGGCATACCGGTGCTCGACGATTGCCTGGGGGCGACCGCGTTCCTCGTCACCGCCGATGACAGCGAGAGCCCACTGCTGCACCTGGAGCCTGGCGCGATCGGCATGGCTCATATCGGCGCCAGTACATCGGACGAGGCGGTTTATCGGGAACTGATCCTCAAGCCGTTGGAGACACTTAGCCTGAGTATGTCTGACATCGACAAATACGCCCCGGAGCTGCACAACCCCGAGATCATGGAGCACGCGGGCTCCGGCGACGTGGTGCACAAGAACTACCGGATTATTGCCGCCCTGGCGGTGATCGACGGTCAAATCGACAAGCCCGAGATGGCGTCGTTTATCGAGCGCATCGGTATGGTTGGGTTTGCGCCGACGCAAGGCCATATCCCCTCGGCGGTGCCCTATATGGGCCACGCGATCACGGCGATGCGGCGAGGCGAATTGTGGCGCGTGATGTTTTTATGCAAGGCTAGTTTGTTCCTGAATCGGCTGACCGAACTGTATGATGGCGTGTCATTCCTGGTGGAAGCGAATCCCAAAGTGAAATCCTAAAGTTTAGGAAGAAGCTATTATGATTAAAGGAAAAAAAGTTGCCATCTTCGGCGAACGCGACGATGTCACCGGCCCGGGCATTCGCAAATGCGTCGAAGCCGCCGGGGGCGAAGTGGTCTACGAAGCGACCTCCTGCTTCGTGTGAACGGCCGCCGGCGCCGCAGGTCTTGCGGAGCAGGAAGAGATAAAGAAACTCGCTGACGCGCACGGCACGGATGCGCTCGTGGTCGTGTTCGGGCTCAACGAGCCGGCCAATCTGCGCATCCTGGCAACTACCTTCAAGGCGGGCGACCCCAGCTACGCCGGCGCGCTCGGCGGCATCGCCTTGGGCATCGAGAGCTATCACATCTTCGAATTGAAGGACGAGATCCCCGAGGAGGCTTGGGCGGCGGAGATGACCTTCGAAGAGCTGGAAGCCGGCGACGAGCTGATCGCGGAAATCTGCCAGACCATGCGCGAGGTGCGGGGCGGGTGAATTTTCGGCGGAACCTGAATGCGCGGTCCTAGAGTGTTAATCAGCGCCGATAAAATGTCCGCTGTTCCGGTTTTTATTTAAAATCAGACCAGCCAGCGCGACATCCACAAGGCGCCAAAGCTAAATCCAGCCTTGCTCAATCAATGTCTACCGGCAGCGTCAGCGTAGTGTGCGGCGTGATGATGCCGCCGCGGTCGCCGATGGTGACCGAACCATAGCGCTGCTTATAGACCTCGGGCAGCGGCCGGTCGCCCGGGATCGCCAACCACAGGCGCAGCAGGTGGCGTTTCGGTTTCGGCGGCGGCCAGTCGCGGAATGCCGTGCGGTCGTGCATCAAAGAGTGATTATGGACGAACTGCATGTCGCCAGGCTCCAACCGCATGGCGAAATGCAACGTCGGATCGTTGGTCAGCGAGTCGAGCAGATCGAGCGCCTCGAGTTTCCGGTCGCTGAGCGGCGGCGCACCGGCAATCTTCTGGGCGCTGTCGACATATTGGCGCTGGTATAACGCGCTCAGATAGCCTGCGTGCCAATTGAAGATGGGAATTTCGAAATAGGGCTTCTCGCCCGCCGGCACCTCGCCGCGCCGGTCGGTGGCGATCGGCTCGAACAGCAGCGGTACCAGGTCGGGCCGCCGCCGGCTGAATTCGTTATAGAGCGTCGTTGAACTGACCAGCAGCGAATCACCGCCTTCCATCGCCTGGTGGATGCACAGCAGCCCGACCACGTCGCAGGAGTCGGTGTGGAAGGTCTGCCGCCGCGCCGTCTGATAAATGCGTACATTGCGATCGTTCAAGTCGGCGCCGATATCGCGCACATGGCCCAGCAGATGACCCATCGCGTTTTGCGACACCGCCTTGCCCAGATGGGCGCCGACGCCGCAGAAGATCGTCGCCATCATGTCCGGTGAATAGTCGGCCACCGGCAAGCCGCGCAACAACTGGAAGCCGATGCCGGCGATCAGGGTTTTTTGCAGCGTGGCCAGATGGGCACCAAACGCCGGCAGCGGAAAATCATCGCGGCGCAGCTCGCCGATTTCCTTGCCGCTGTCGAGAAAGCGCGACGCTGCGCTCTCCAACTCGGCAATTTGAGCATCGGAAAGATGAACCAACCAGCGCTCGGGTGCCGCCGCCATATCCTGACCCAGCCAAGCAGTCGGCGTGTCGAGCACCGGCGGCGGTAGCGGGTGTGCAATGGCAGTTGTCATAACGGCGTAAGAAAACCCGGAATGAACCCATTTGTAAATTGCGCGAAGCAGGCAATGCCGGCTTACTCAAGGCTGACCAACACGTTTTCTATTCACGCGGACCGTTGATCGACATCAAGCGGCTGCGGCCTCCTTTGCGTTCTAATTGTAAATAAATCTGGTTTTGCCGCGCCCCATATCGACCATGCGCTTTGCGCGGCGACTTTGGAATTTCCACTCGGAGAGGAATCTTTGACATGAAATTTTCGCTTGTTGCTGGATTTTTTCGGGTTCTCTTGTTGCTGATTGCCACCGCAGCCTTCGCTGTGTCTGCATCTGCGCAAGAGCCAAAAAAAGGTGTCAAGGCCGGTTTCTTGCGCTGCGGCGTCGACGCGTCGACCAGCTTCGTGTTCGGCTCGACCAAGAAGGTGAATTGCACCTACACGCCAGAGGTCGGCGAGCGTGTCGACCGGTACGAGGGCACTATTTCGCGCTACGGCGTCGATATCGGTTTTCGCCGGTCCGGCGTAATCCTTTGGGCCGTTATCGCGCCGTCGAACGACGTTGGCATGGGCGCCCTCGCGGGCAAATATGGCGGGGCGTCGGCCGAGATCGTCGCCGCTTACGGCGTCGGTGCGAATGTCTTGGTTGGCGGATTTGATAAGTCGTTCGTCCTGCAACCGCTCAGCGTCGAGGGTCTGAAAGGCCTCAGTATCGCGCTGGGCATCGCCGGCCTCGAACTGAAGGCAAAATAGGCAGCAGCGCATGCCGGCTGAGCGCCACACCACAAGGAGACGCACCATGACGGTGTCCGGAAAAATGCTTGCGCTGGCGATCTGCAGTAGCGCCCTGCTGGCGCTCGCGGCGCCAACGGTCCTAAACCCGGCCCCGGTTGCAGCGCAAACAGCGGAAAAACCAGCGACGCCGCTTGACCAGGACATGTGGAACCCGTTCTGGATGCAACGCGACATGTGGCGCCAGGGTCAAATGGCCCCAGGCATGCAGCAGCGTATGCTGCGCCACTGGACGTTCATGCATTTCGGCGCCCCGCCCGACTATCGCGGCGCGCGAAACATACTGGCAAGCGATGCCAAAACCATCGGCGAAGGCCGCGCCCTCTATCGGGCTAACTGCGGCTCCTGTCATGGACCGGCGGGCGCCGGCAACGGCGATCAGGCGAAGGCGCTGAACCCGTCTCCGGCTTTACTGGCCTATCTGATCCAGACGCCGATGGCGGTCGACGAGTACATGCTGTGGACGATTTCCGAAGGCGGCCAGGCGTTTGGTACAGATATGCCGGGCTTCCTCGGCACGCTGGCTCGGGAAGATATTTGGAAAATCGTCGTCTACATGCGCGCCGGATTTCCCGCGCAATAAACGGCTGCGCGGCCAGAGCGGGTTGCCAAGAGGTTAGACTGTTGGCGTCTAGTTGAACCGTTTGGCTTGATAGCGAATGGCGAAAACCGCGTCGGCCTCGGCGAATGACGTCATATTCATCTGCACCGCACGGCCATCGGAGAACCAGGTGTGCTCTTCGTTCTTGATCGTGATGCTGCGGTCGGAGCGGTGGCTTATCTCTCTGCCGTGCCTGCGGCGCAATACCTCCAAGGCGGCGTTATAGACCGGAAGCAGGTCCTCAAAACTCTGCTTGCCGAGGTAATTGAGCGCCACCTTGTCTAATTTTTTTTCGCGGAAGAAGAACGCCACCCGATACGATTCAGCGGCAAACTCGACGCTCGCTATGGTGAGCAGCACTTCGGTAGTGGGCGATGACGTGACCGGCGAAGATGGCGGCACGGCATTCGGGAAGATTTTCTTTACGTCTTCGATCGACATGCCGGCCTGCGTACCGCCCCAAAGCTCCTGAGCCTGGGCGGGTAGGTCCAGAGACAGGAATACGGCGAGGAGAATAAACAGGCGGCTCATGGGCCTATATAGAGCAGCCGCGCGTGAGTCTGGCTAGCCCAAGGCCGCTGACGACGCGGCTGTCGTGTTCGGGCGCGCAATTAGTATTTCTCTGCTTCGAGATTAGCTTCCTGCAACTGTTCGGGAGTCAGGGTTTCCGCACTGATTTCCTGATTTTCGATCGCTTCCTGATATCCCTGATCGGCCGCCCGCTTGAACCAAACGTAGGCCTGCACATCGCTATGTGGCACGCCGCGGCCGGTTGCGTACAAAACGCCGAGATTGTTTTGCGCCTCGGCGTTTCCTTGATCGGCGGCGCGGCGATACCATTGCGCGGCAACCCGGTCGTCTTGCGGCACACCGAGGCCGTTCAAGTACATCCAGCCAAGGTTGATCTGGCCCAGGTCGAAGCCGCTCAGAGCCGCGCGCATGTACCACCGGGCAGCTTCGCCGTAGTCCTGCTCGACGCCGAGGCCTTCGCGGTACATGTGCGCGAGGTTGACCTGCGACCACACCAGTCCTTGATCGCCGGCGCGGCGATACCAGCGAACCGCCTCGACCGGGTCCTGCGGCACGCCGACGCCGACGTCGTACATGCCGGCAAGATTGTTCTGTGCCCGGGCATCGCCCATCACGGCGGCCGTATGCCAGGCATCCACCGCGGTGGCGTAATCGCCCACCTTAAAAGCGGCCAACCCCTCCGCATAATCATGTGCGTGGGGGGACGGTGCGGCCAACAGTAAAAAGGTTAACGCGGCGAGTAGTTGTTTCATCGTTTTCATTTAGCTTCAAAGTATCCGGTGCGCTTTGCTCTAAATCAACACTAGACGAAGCGCGTAGTGGTCGCCAATTCAGCTCCTGAAACGGGCAATCGGAGCTCTCTATTCAGAATGTTTCGCGATCCACTCGCGGGCCAGGCGTTCAGCGTCCGCCTGCTCCGCCGCGCTCAAGAAACCAGCCAGATGGTCGCGAAGCCGAACCGCTGCGTCAGGCTCGTCCGATGTGGCGATAATCAGCCAGATATACGCCTTTTTGCGGTCGCGCGGCGTACCGCGTCCATAGGTGTACAAATTGATCAAGCCGAACTGGGCATCTTGGTCACCGCCTTCAGCGAGCGGTTGCCAGATTTCGAACGCGGTTTGGTAGTCGCCGCGCTCCCAGGCCGCGATCGCGTCATCGGCGTTCTGCGCGTTCGCCGACAGCGCCGGCAATACTAGCAGTAGAACGGCGAACAGCGTTTTCATGGCAACAAACCTATCACCAACCCCTCAAAAACAGTTTAAGGGATTCGACCGCGGCCAATTTGGCCATAGCTGTAGCCGAGCACGCGCGGGTCGGCTATTTTGCGGCATAGTTCAACTGAGTGGTCAGCTTATGCAGGCAGAAAATAAACGAAGCGTCGTTGGCATTTTTCGCGAGGTTGCGGCGTTTGAGCGCGCGCTCGATGGCCTGCTGAAAGCCGGCTTCGACGCGTCGACGATCAGTGTGCTCGGCGATCACGATGCGATTGTCGATCATTTTGGCCGGGTCCCGCGGCCTGACGAGATGGCCGATGCGGCGGACACGCCGCGCGAGGCGCTGGACACCGAAGTGGCGCTGCACAAGGCAATCGATTTCATCGCCGGCACGCTGGCGCTGATCAGCGAGGTCGGGGCGGCGGCCGCCGCCTATGCGGTCGGCGGTCCGGTCGGCGTTGCCGCCGGGTCGGCCGATCTGGCCGATACCACAGTCGATAGCGTTCTGTCGGGATACGTCGACGGCAGCTACCACGAGCGCTTCGAAGAAAACGTTCGCGATGGCGGCGTGATTTGCTGGGTGCACACAGCCGACGACGACGAGGCCGCGAAGGCGACGGGGGTCTTGGTGGCTGCCGGCGGCGAACATATCCATGAGACCGAAGTTTGATCGGGTTGTCGCGTTTGGCGAGGCAGCATACGGACCGATGACGGTGTTGTTTGCCAGCCATTGCGCTCGGCACCTATGACGGCGACAGGATGGAAAGTAGTTACTCCGACCGCGCCTTAAGATCGGGGACGAGCGGCAGCCCACGCGCATTCTTGTCTTTTATTTCCTGCACCGTTTTTTCCAACGAAATCACCCGT
>JBFKGW010000144.1:0-6778 GCA_041633145.1 Alphaproteobacteria bacterium | reverse complement strand
CGAGGTGATCGACGGCCCGCAGTCGGTAGTGTGGGTGGAAGCCGGCAACCGTCTGCCGGCGCAAATGAGCATCTTGCTGTGGTGTCTGGGGGACGGCGCCGATGCCTGACGGTGGTGACCTCGGCTTTGGCGATGAATCGGTCCCCGTCGACGATTTAATCCAGCCCTTCAACCTGCAGGCCGGCCGGGCTAGCGGCCCGGCGCTGAGCGGCCGCCTGACCCGCCTCGGACCGTTGGCCGACGACGTGCTCAACCGCCACGATTACCCCGAACCGGTCGCGTTGCTCGTTGGCGAGGCCCTAGCGATGGGCGCGACGTTGGCCGGCGCACTCAAGTTCAACGGCATTTTTACCCTGCAGATCCAGGGTGACGGACCGGTGTCCCTAGTGGTCATCGACAGCGCGACCGAGGACGGCGGGTCGACCTTTACCTTGCGCGGCTACGCCAAATACGATGCCGAACAGCTGGCGGCGCTCGACGCGCCCAACGCCCGCGCGTTGGTCGGCAAGGGCCACCTGGCGCTCACCGTCGACCAGGGACCCCACACCGAACGCTATCAGGGTTTGGTCGAATTGGTCGGCGATTCCCTGGCCGAGTTCGCCCAGCACTATTTCCGCCAATCGCAGCAAATGGACGCCGCAGTGATGGTGTCGGCCGGCCGTGCCGGCAGTGCTGGCACATGGCGGGCCGCCGGTATCATGCTGCAGCGGGTCGCCGACCAAGCGCTCGAAATCCTGCCGTCGGACGACGGTGACGACCCCTGGCGGCGCACCATGATGCTGATGGCCACCGGCACCGACGCCGAGATGCTCGATCCCGATCTGGCGCCGCGGCGCTATCTCTACCGCCTGTTCCATGAGGAAGGCCTGCGGGTCACCCCGCCGCGCCGGCTGATGCGCGGTTGCCGGTGCTCGGAAGAACGTATTCTCAATGTGCTGCACCAATTGCCGCAGGCAGAACTGGTGGACTTGTCCATCGACGGCGCCGTCGAAGTGACGTGCGAGTTTTGCAATGCGCTTTACCTGTTCGACCCTGAAACGCTGGAGCCGCGGTCTCCGCAAGCCGGTTGACCCGAACATGGAATTGCCGCAATCGTCGCCTCGAATGGACGCAACGATATCCCGATGAATGGAGGGTACCGGTGACGGCTTTGCTCCGCGGTAATTGGCTGGTGGTCGCAGTCCTATTGTTGGCGGCATGCACCGAGCCGCCGCCGCCGACGCGGTTTCCGCAGTTGACCTACGCGCACCACGGCAGCTTTGCGCTCGACGTTTCCGAGATCGAGGTCGTCGATGCCTACCAGTCGCCCCTGCGCCCGCCCAACGTCGAGCATTTGATGCCAGTCACGCCGGCGGCGGTGGCGCGCCAATGGGCTGACGACCGGTTGCGGGCAGCCGGGTCGTCGGGCCGCCGCGCGGTATTCACCATCGACAACGCGGCGGTCACGGAAACCACCCTACGGCGGCAATCCGGTATCCGCGGGGCGTTGACGGTCGACCAGTCCGAACGCTACGACGCCACGCTGGCGGTGCGCCTCGAGATATTCGACATCGCCGGGCGGCGCGTCGGTACCGTCGACGCCAATGCCGAGCGCTCCCGCTCGGTGCCGGAAGACATAACGTTGGCTGCGCGCGAAAAGATCTGGTTTTCGATCACCGAATCGCTGGCCAACGATCTGAACGCCGAGTTGGACCGGGCGATCCCGCAATTTCTCGGGCAATATCTGCGCTAAGGTACCGCCGCGCCGCTTTGTGCCCAGGTGAGCAGGCGGCGCAGAAACTGGCTGCATTGGTTGAGCTGATCGACGGCGATCCATTCGTTCGCCTGGTGCGCCTGGTCGATATTGCCGGGGCCACAGATGACCGCAGGAATGCCGCTGGCCTGGAACTGGCTGGCTTCGGCGACGTAGGCCGCGGTGTGCGTGGTGTTGGCGCCGGTGAGGTGGCGTGCCAGCCGCTCGGCCGGCGAATTGTCGACGCGATGGAGCGGCGGCACGGCGGCGAGCGGCCGGGTGGTGATCGAGGCGGTCCGGTTTTCCGCGCGCAGGCGCGGTTCGATCTGTTCGGCAATGAAGGCGTCGAAGCGGGCCTTGATCGCCTTCGTGTTTTCGTCCGGCACCGGCCTAAATTCCCAGTTGAACGCGCAATGCTCGGGAATGATGTTAAGCGCTTCGCCGCCCTGGATCTGGCCGACATTGAACGTTGTGCAGGGCGGGTGAAAACCATTGGCCGGATCGCCCTCTGCCTGTTTTTCCGCTGCCAGCTCGCCCAAGAAACGGATGATCTCGGCGGCGTAGTTGATCGCGTTGACGCCGAGATGGGGCGCGCTGGAGTGGGCGGCGACGCCGGTGATTTCGGTGCGAAAGCCCTGAATGCCCTTATGAGCGGTCACGATCTGCATGCTCGTCGGCTCGCCAATGATGACCAGTTGGGGCACCGACGGCAGGTCGGCGCACATCTTGTCAATCATGCGGCCCACGCCCAAACAGCCCACTTCTTCGTCGTAGGACAAGGCGATATGGATCGGCGTTTTCAAGTCGGCGGCGACGAAGTTGGGCACCATCGCCAGTACGGCGGCGGCGAAGCCCTTCATGTCCGCTGAGCCGCGGCCGTAGAGGCGCAATTCGCCGTCCACGGTGCGTTCGGCCAGGTCGAACGGATCGCTCTCCCAGGGCTGGTTCGCCACCGGCACCACGTCGGTATGACCCGACAGAACGACGCCCGGCCGGTCGGCCGGGCCGATGGTGGCGTAAAGGTTTGCTTTACTCCCGTCGTCGTTGGCGACGCGCACGCTGCCGACTCCCCAATCGGCCAGGTAGGCTTCGACAAAGTCGATCAGCTCAAGATTCGACAGCGCCGATACCGTATTGAAGCCAACCAGGTCTGCCAGGATTTCTTCGGTCGTGCGGCGGGTTTTGGGCATCGCGCTCAGGGTTTCCAAAAAGCCGGGGCGAACAGCACCAGAATTGTAAACAATTCGAGGCGACCAAGCAGCATGCCGGCCGACAACAGCCATTTCGCCGCGTCGGGCAGTGGCGTGAAGGTGCCGCTGGGACCGATCACCGGACCGAGACCGGGACCAACATTGGAGATTGCGGTCGCCGCACCGGATAGCGCGGTGAGAAAGTCGAGGCCGAACAGGCTGAGGCCGAGCGCGAGAACGATGAATACCAGCACGTAGAAGAAAAAGAAGCTCATCACCGACATGGTGACTTCGTCGGTGATCGGGTTGCGGTTGTAATAGGGGATAAAGACTCCGTGCGGCTGCACCAGCCGGCGGATCTGCGTCGACGCAGTTTCGTAGAGAACCTGGAAGCGGAAGACCTTGATGCCGCAGGTGGTCGAACCGGCGCAGCCGCCGACAAACATGATGAGAAAGAAAATCGTCAGCGCGAACGGGCCCCAGTTGTCGAAGGCGGCGGTGCTGTAGCCGGTGCCGGTCAAGATCGAAATGGTGTTGAAGGCCGACAAGCGGATCGACTGGATGGTGGCGAAATCTTGCGAGATCGTCAGGATCAACACGACGATGACCACCAGCGCCAACACGATGGTGAGGAACCAGCGGACCTGGGAATCGCGGAACAGCGCCATCGGCCGCCCGCGTACCACCTGCAAATACAAGATGAAGGGCAGCGAGCCGACGATCATGAACGCCACGGCGATCCACTCGACGGCGGGATTGGCGAAAGCGGCCAGGCTGGCGTCTGACGTTGAAAATCCGCCGGTCGCGATCGTCGTCATGGCGTGGGCGATAGCGTCGAAGCCGGGCATGCCGGCGACCCAATAGGCGATGGCGCAGATTACGGTCAAAATGAAATAGATCGAACCGATCGCTGTCGAGATCTGCGCGGCGCGCGGCAACACCTTGTCCGTGGTGTCCGAGCTTTCCATGCGGAACAGCTGCATGCCGCCGACCTTAAGCATGGGTAAAACGGCGATCGCGGTAACGATGATGCCGATGCCACCGAGCCATTGCAGCAGGGCGCGCCACAGCAAGATGCCGGGTGGTGCGTTGTCCAGATCGACGATCACCGTAGCGCCGGTGGTGGTAATGCCCGACATCGCTTCGAAGAAGGCGTCAGAGAAGCTCAAATCCAATTCGGCGAAGGCGAACGGCAACGCGGCGAACAGCGTGACGCCAAGCCAGCTCGCCAGGGTCAGAATGAAGGCCTCGCGGATGCCGATCGCCATATCGCCGCCGCGCATGGTCAGGATCAGCGACACACCGATGAACAGGGTCAAGCCGGCGGAGGCCAGGAACACCTGCCAGTCGGCGTGCCCGGTCACCGCGTCGACCAGCGCCGGCAACGTCATGGCGAGCGCCAAGGTGGTCAGCAGCATGCCGAGAATGAACAGGATCGGACGGAAATCGAGCACGTGGGTCGGTATCACTGCAGCGTTGCCGCCCGCCGCAATTTCAGCGGCGGGTCGGGCTTAGACGGGGGCGATGATCGGGGGATTCGCCAGCGCTGTCCAGCCACTGTGTCGCGTGAACAGCGTTCTATTCTGTCTGCTCTGAATTTCTGGTTTCCTATTCGCCCATCATCCGACATGGACAACCTGAAGTCAGGCGTTTATCAACGATGTTGCAAACCCGCCAAACCACATGCGTTCCAACGGGGGCGTGCAAAGAGCGCGGGAAACGGTAGGGAGGCAGCACTCCCTCTTTCGTCAACGCCAGGGCGACAGTTGCTGGCAATCAAAATTCCGAACGGAGGAGGATATGCAGAGACGCAAGTTATTCACGGTCGCAGCGGCGACAGTGGTTGCCGGCTTTTTCGCGCTCGGCCCAACACAGGCGGCGGAAACCATTAAAATTGGTGCGTCAGCGCCCAAAACCGGCCCGTTGGCCGGCGGCGCCGCCGTCACACACTGGCCGAACATCAAGCTTTGGGTTCATCAGGTTAACGCCCGCGGCGGCCTGAAGCTCAAAGACGGTCAAAAGAAGATTGAGCTAATCGAGTATGACGACCGGACCACGCCCGGCGAAGCGATCAAGAACATTCAGCGCTTGGCCACCCAGGACAAGGTCGATTTCATCCTGGCGCCCTACGGCACTGGCTTCAACCTGGCGACGGCGCCGATCTTCGACAAATTCGGCTATCCACAGATCACATCGACATCGATCACGGACAAAATGCCCGAATTGACCGAGCGCTATTCGGGCATATTCTTTACCCTTGGTTCGACCAGCGCCTTTTCCGAAGCAGCTGTCGGCGTGCTGAAGAAAATGCGTGACGCTGGCACCATCGGCAACCGGATCGCCATGGTGAACGTGGCTGACGCTTTCGGAATTGAACTTGCCAATGCCGCGCGACCGGTGTTCGAGTCGGCCGGATTCGAGATTGTCTATGACAAGTCCTATCCGCTTGGAACTCAGGACCTGTCGCCAGTGATCCGAGGCGCCAAAGCGTCCAGCCCGGACGCCTTCGTCGCTTGGTCTTATCCGCCGGACACCTTCGGCCTGACGACCCAGGCGCAGGTCCAGGGACTTAATGTGAAGGCGTACTACACGGCGGTCGCCACCGCGTTTCCAGGCTTCGTCGGCAAATTCGGCGGTTCTGCGGAGGGTATTCTCGGGGCCGGCGGCGTCAATCCCGACACGCCTGAAATGCAAGCCTATATCAAGGCCCATCAGGAGGTCACCGAGAAGGCGCCCGACTACTGGGCGAGCGGCATGGTGTACGCCACCTACCAAATTCTCGAGCAGGCGATCGAGGGCGTCGGCTCCGTCGACCGCAAAGCGGTGACCGAATACATCAAAAACAACGCCTTCGACACGGTCATGGGTAAGATCAGTTTTAGAAACCAGATTAATGACCGCTTCTGGACAGTGGGCCAGTGGCAAGGCGGTAAGTTCTACGGCGTCAGTTCGTCCAATATGCCGGGCACCAAGCCGGTCAAGACAAAGCCGGATTGGCAATAGGTGACGCAGTACCCGGCGCGGGTTCCGGACCCGCGCCGGGCAATATTTTCAGTCGTTAAGGGCCCGTAATGGACATCTTCGTTATCGGTGTTCTGCTGGGCGGAACCTATGCGCTGATGGCGATCGGCCTCCAGCTGCAGTACGGCGTCGCCCGAATTATGAATTTGGCGAATGGCGAAATTCTCGTCGCCGGCTCGTTTGGCGCTTTCTGGTTCTTTACCGCGGCTCAAGTAAGCCCGCTGCTGTCCGCCGCGGTCGTGGTGCCGCTGGCGTTCCTGCTCAATTGGGCGATCTATCGCTTGTTCATGTTGCCATTGGTGCGCCGGGCCCGCAGCGAAGGCCATCTCGAGGTCGACAGCATCCTCGCCACCTTTGGCCTCAGCTTCATTTTCATCGGCGTCATGTTGGCCGTGTTCGGGGGTGAGTATTTCAACTACTCGTATCTGGAGAGGCCCTTCGCCATCCTCGGCCAGCCCTATGAGCAGAACCGTCTCGTCGCCTTTGCGGCGGCGGTCGTGTTGTGCGTCGTGCTTTACGTCTGGTTGAACCGTACACGCTCGGGTCTTTCCTTGCGCGCGGTCTCCGTCAATCCCGAAGCGGCTCGCTTGGTCGGCATCAATGTCGCGCGGACATCGGCCTTCGCGTTTGCGCTCGGTGGCGCGGTGACGGCAGCCGGCGGTGGTCTGCTCAGCATGTTTCTCACCTTTGACGCCTCGATCGGCGTGATCTTCACCATGAAGGCGCTGATCATCGTAATTATGGGCGGCATCAGGGACATCCGCGGCACGATTGTCGCCGCCTTCGTTCTCGGGCTCACCGAGACCGTAGTCGCCAGTTTGATCGACCCCGGCCT
>JBFKGW010000143.1:0-6848 GCA_041633145.1 Alphaproteobacteria bacterium | reverse complement strand
GCGCGACGCTGCTCAAGCCGGGCTCGGCAACCAAGCCGTTCTTCGGCATCAAACCAGTCATCGTCGACAATGACGGCAATGTGCTGGAAGGCGCGTGCGAAGGCATTCTATGTATCGACGGCAGTTGGCCCGGCCAAATGCGTACCGTCTATGGCGACCATCAGCGCTTCGTCGACACCTACTTCAAGGCCTATCCCGGCTTGTTCTTTACCGGCGACGGCTGCCGCCGCGACGAGGACGGCTATTATTGGATCACCGGCCGCGTCGACGACGTGATCAACGTGTCAGGCCACCGCATGGGCACGGCCGAGGTCGAAAGCGCGCTGGTCGAGCACGACGATGTCGCCGAAGCTGCGGTGGTGGGTTATCCGCACGACATCAAGGGGCAGGGTATCTATGCCTACGTCACCTTGAAGGCCGGTGTCGAACCGACCGACGAACTGCACGACGAGCTGATCAAGTTCGTGCGTACCGAGATCGGTCCCATCGCCACGCCGGATCTGCTGCAATGGGCGCCGGCGCTGCCCAAAACGCGTTCGGGCAAGATCATGCGCCGCATCCTGCGCAAGATCGCCGCCAACGAGCACGACCAGCTGGGCGATACCACAACCCTGGCCGATCCAACCGTGGTCGACCATTTGGTGGAAAACCGGCAGAATCGGTAAGGGCGGATTCGGACAGTCCTCATGGTGAGCCTGTCGAACCATGAGGACCTCATCCTGCGACACGTTCAGGATGACGTATAAATTTAAGTTTGGCGGCGCCGATAACGCAATCCGGCAGCAATTGCGCACGGATCGGCTTGATCGGCGTTGTGCTTGACGCTTAGCGCGCGACTTCCAATATCTCAGGCGGCGAATAGCCGCGAAACGGCAGGCTTTTGCCGGCGGTCAAAAGTCGACGCAGCGTCCGTCGCGCTCCCAATCGCCGTAGCGGGTCGGCTCGGGTCCCTTGGGTCCGCCGATTTCCTTCGGCGATTGCTTGGCTGGCGCTGCGGGTGCCGCATCGGGCTTCGGATCTGCCGTATTTTCGGCCGATTTTGCTGCTGGAGTTGCCGCGGTCGGCCGCGGGCGATGCTCGGTAAAGCGCGGTTGCGGCGCTGGCCTGGCAGGCGACGACGGCGAGGGTTGGTGAAGCTTTTTCATAACCTTGATATGGCGGAGGTTGCGGCTTTTGCCAAGGCCATAACGACGCAGCCGAACTGAAGAGGTAGATAGCCGTGTTCAACTACGTACGTACCGCAATTCTGCTTGCCGCGCTGACCGCGCTGTTCATGGGCATCGGATTCTTGCTCGGCGGCACCGCGGGCATGCTGATCGCGCTGGTCATCGCCGGGGCGATGAACCTGTTCGCTTGGTGGAACTCGGGCGACATGGTGCTGCGCTATTACAAGGCGCGCGAAGTCACCGCGCAGAGCCAACCGGCGTTTTACCGGCTGGTCGAAAATCTTGCCGCGCGCGCCGAGCTGCCGATGCCGCGGGTTTTCATCATCGATAATCCGCAACCCAATGCCTTCGCCACCGGTCGCGGGCCCAATAACGCCGCCGTCGCGGCGACCACCGGCTTGCTGCAATCGTTGAACCAGCAGGAAGTCGCCGGCGTGATGGCGCATGAGTTGGCCCATGTGCGCAACCGCGACACCTTGATCATGACGATCACCGCCACCATCGCCGGCGCCATCGGCATGCTGGCCAATTTCGCCCTGTTTTTTGGTAATAACCGCAACAATCCGCTGGGCATCGTCGGCGTCCTGGCGATGATGATCTTAGCGCCGCTCGCCGCCTCGCTGGTGCAATTGGCGATTAGCCGAGGCCGCGAATACGAGGCCGACCGCGGCGGCGCGGAAATCTGCGGCAACCCTCATTGGCTCGCCGACGCGCTGGAAAAGCTCCATCGCGGCAGCCAACGCATCGACAATCCCGCCGCCGAAGGCAATCCGGCGACGGCGCATATGTTCATCGTCAATCCGTTGCACGCGCACGCGCGCGACCGGCTGTTCTCGACCCACCCGAGCATGGCCAACCGGGTCGCCCGGTTGCGTGCGATGGCAACGGACGGCGGGAATATTGCAGGAATCTCAGAGACTTCCACACCAGGGCCCTGGACGGGTGGCAACCCGCCTGGCGGAAGCTCACCCTCGCGGCGGCGCCGCGGACCCTGGGGATCATGACCGGCGAGCAGGGAAATTGACAGTCTTTTACCCACTATATGTGGATAGTCTATCAACAGGTCTTTCCACATATTGTGGTAAACACAGCATTTTGTGGACTTGCTCCAAGCATCTACATGATCTAGGTTTTGCTCGAACGAGGGGGCAAAAGCCGGTGGCTTTGTCTGAATTGATGGCCATTCGTAAACAGAAGGTAGACGAACATGGCATGGACGGATGATCGTGTTGCAATGCTTCGGGAGCTCTGGTCGAAGGGACTGAGCGCCAGCCAAATTGCGGTGCAGTTGGGCGGCGTCAGCCGCAACGCCGTAATCGGCAAGGCACACCGCCTCGGCCTGGAAAGTCGGCCGTCGCCGATCCGCGGTGGCGGCGGCGGCTCGCGCAGCCGGCGTAATCGGGCGATCAGCCGGGCGCTCGAGGCGAAGGCCTTACGCGGCACCATGGCGGACGAGGAGATCGGCGGCGAGAAAATCGTTCCCGAGCCCGGCGAAAAGGTCATGGAACAGCCGTTGGGGCCGCCGTCGCGGCCGATCAGCGACGTCAAGGAATGTTTATGGCCGATCGGCGATCCGGGCGACGCCGGTTTTCGCTTCTGCGGTCAGGACACCGCGCCCGGCCGTCCCTACTGCGCCGATCACTGCGCCGTCGCCTATATCCGCAAAGAGCGGGCGGCCTGACGCGCCACTGCGATTCCGTTAGCGATCCTTGCAGCCTCGGCCCTAAACTGGGCCGATGAGTCCTGCCGATCCTAAAAGCAGGCGGGCACCTGACGCCCGCGCCGTTACCCTCGACATTTTGGGGTCGGTGTTCGACCGCGGCACCCCGCTCGATACCGCATTGAGCCAATCTGCCGATCTGGCCACCTTGTCGCCGCGCGACCGCGCCTTTGCCCGCCTTCTGGTCACGACCGTGCTGCGGCGACGCGGCCAGATCGATGCGGCGATCGACGAGAAACTGTCGCGGCCGCTGGCCAAGCGCCAGCACCAGGTGCGCGACGCGCTGCGCCTTGGCGTCGCCCAACTGGCCTTCCTCGGCACGCCGGCGCACGCCGCCGTAGACAGCAGCGTCAACCTGGTGCGCATGCGCAAACGGGCCGGCATGACCGGGCTGGTCAATGCGGTGTTGCGGGCGATCGATCGCGACGGCGCCGCCGCGCTCGCCGACAACCCGGAAACCGCGCGGCTTAACACGCCGGACTGGCTGGCGGCAAGCTGGCAAACCGCTTACGGCGAAGCGACCACCGCGGCGATCATGGCCATCCACTGCGCCGAGCCACCGCTCGATTTTACCCTCGCCCCCGGTCAACCGGCCGAGGCGTGGGCCAAGCGGCTCGACGCGCAAATCCTGCCGACCGGATCGCTGCGCCGCTCGAGCGGCGGCCTGGTCAGCGAGCTGGCGGGTTTCGACGACGGCGCCTGGTGGGTGCAGGACGCCGCCGCCGCTCTGCCGGCGCGCCTGTTCGGCGAGCTCGCCGGGCGCCGCGCCATCGATTTGTGTGCCGCGCCGGGCGGCAAGACGGCGCAGCTCGCCGCAGCAAGGGCAACGGTAACAGCCGTCGATATATCGGCCGAGCGCTTGCGCCTGGTGACCGAGAATCTAACCCGCCTCGGCCTGGCCGCCGAAACCGTCTGTAGCGACGCTTTGAACTTCACGCCCGCCGCGCCAGCCGACGCGATCCTGCTCGACGCCCCCTGCGCATCGACCGGCACGATCCGCCGCCATCCCGATATCGCCTGGCTGAAGTCGCCCGACGACGTCGCGGCGGCGGCCAAGCTGCAAGAGCGCTTGCTGCGGGCGGCGGTGGCCATGCTGGCGCCCGGCGGGACCCTGGTCTACGCGGTCTGCTCGCTACAACCGGAAGAAGGGCCGGCGCAGATCGACGCCCTACTCGCCGACGTAACCGATATTGCGCGCGCACCGATCGCCGGCGACGAGTTGCCCGGCCTCGACGGCCTGTCGCCGCCGGCGATCACCCCGGCGGGAGACGTGCGCACCCTGCCCTGCCACTTCGCCGCGGTTGGCGGCATCGATGGTTTTTACCTGGCGAGGCTGCGGAGGCACTGACCAGCCTTGCGGCGCAGAGTTCAAATCGGGTACCAAAGTTTCATGGCTGACACGCCGGTTTTGCGCATTGCCCCATCGATCCTGGCCGCCGATTTTGCCCGGCTCGGCGAGGAAATTCGCGCGGTCGAGGCGGCGGGCGCCGATTGGATCCATATCGACGTGATGGACGGCCATTTCGTGCCCAATATCACCATTGGACCCGCCGTGGTGAAGGCGCTGCGCCCGCACAGCAACCTGCCGTTCGACGTCCACCTGATGATCAGCCCGGCCGACCCGTTGATCGAGGCGTTCGCCGACGCCGGCGCGGACATCATTTCGGTCCATCCCGAGGCAGGTCCCCATTTGCACCGCACCCTGCAGACCATCCGCGGGCTCGGCAAGCGCGCCGGCGTAGTGCTGAACCCGGCGACGCCGGTCGACACGGTCGACCACGTAATGGACATGGTCGATCTTATTCTGGTGATGACGGTCAACCCCGGCTTTGGCGGCCAGAAGTTCATCGCCAGCCAGCTGGATAAGATCAAAACCCTGCGCCAGCGCATCGACCAGCACACCGCCGCGGGCGGCGCGCCGATCGACCTCGAGGTCGATGGCGGGGTCGACGCCAGCACCGCACCGCAGGCCGCCGGCGCCGGCGCCGATGTGCTGGTTGCCGGCACCGCAACCTTCCGCGGCGGGCCGGGCGCCTATGCCGAAAACATAAAAGCCCTGCGCGACGCGGCGGCAGGCAGGCGATGAGCGTCGCCCAGCTGCACAGCTGGCGCTACAACGTCAGCAAACTGCTCTATGGCAGTCCGGTCTACCGCTACACGCTGGTCAGCCGTGCGCCGCGCGACCTGGTCCTGGTGCCGCCGGATGCCTGGCCGGGCAGCGCCGATCGCGGCGCGGCGATCATCAACGGCAGCTTTAGTTTTTTCGGCGAGACCGTCAGCGGCGGCCTGCGCGCCTGGCGGCCGGGCGGCATGAGCGAGGCCTGGCTCGCCGAGCTGCACGGCTTCGATTGGTTGCGCGACCTGCGCGCGCTTGGCGGCGACAACGCTCGGCGGCAAGCGCGCGAGCTGGTCGGCGACTGGCTGGTCCGGCAGTCGAACTGGCACGAAGTCGCCTGGCGGCCCGATGTGTTGGGCAGCCGGCTATTTGCCTGGCTCGGCCAGCACGATTTTTTCTGCGCCTCCGCCGACGACGCCTACCGCCGGGACTATCTCGCCAGTCTGGCACGGCAAGCCAAACACCTGTCGCGGGTGCTGCCGCGTGGCGCCGAAGGGGCCGGCCTGATTCTCGCCGCCAAGGGCCTGGTTACTGCCGGACTGGCGTTGCCCGGCCACAGCGGCTGGATTTCGCAAGGTTTGAAGTTGCTGGAACGCGCCTGCGCGCAGCAAATTCTCGCCGACGGCGGCCATATCTCACGCAACCCCGCGGTGCAAACCCAGGTGCTGCGTCACCTGGTCGACACCCGCAGCGCGTTACTCGCCGCCCGGCACGACGTGCCGGCGTTTCTGATGGCGGCGATCGACCGCACCGCGCCGTTTTTGCGCATGCTGCGCCACAACGATGGCGGGCTCGCGCTGTTCAACGGCAGCAACGAAGGGCAGGGCTGGCTGGTCGACATGCTGTTGGCGCAGGCCGACTCGCGGGGACGCCCGCTCACTTCGGCGCCCCATTCGGGGTTCGAGCGCATCGTCGCCAACCGCACCATCGTTTTGTTGGACACTGGCGCGCCCGGCACCGCCGACACCGCGGCGCACGCCAGCACGCTGGCAATGGAGATTTCGATCGGCCGCGAGCGGATTATCGTCAACTGCGGCGCCCGCCCCGGCGCGCGCGAGCCCTGGTCGCAGGTGCAACGCTCGACCGCGGCCCATTCGACGGTGGTGGTCGACGACACCAACTCCTGCCAGTTTCTGCCGAACGGCCGGATCGGTCGGCATGCCAAACATATCGCCGTGGACCGCAACGAGCAGGACGGCAACATCTGGCTGAACGCGAGCCATGACGGTTATGGCCCGCTGTTCGGCCTCACCCATCAGCGAAGCCTGTACGTTGACTCAAGTGGCGAAGACATTCGCGGCGAAGACCTGATTTTGCAGGAGGGCGGCGGCAAGCGCCCGCCGCGCGGCTATGCGCTGCGGTTTCATCTTCACCCCAGCGTGCAGGCCTCGCTGGTGCAGAACGGCAGCGCGGTTTTATTGCGGCCGCCGGGTGGCGTCGGCTGGCGCTTGCGGGCTGAAGGCGGCACGGTCTCGCTCGCCGAAAGCATTTATTTGGGCGCCGGCGACGAGATGCGGCGCAGCGAACAGGTGGTGGTATCGGGCGCCTTCGACCCGCCCGATGCCGACGGCGCCATCGCCCGGGTAAAGTGGGCGCTCAAGAAGGTGCCGACCAAGGCATAGGGCCGCATCGAAGCGCCAATACAGATCACCAGCAAAACAGACCTTCGCGAACCGCCACGCTAAGCCCCTCTCCTTTAGGGAGAGGGGTTTGGGGCTGTGGAGCGAACCGTCGCGCAACAGCGCGGCGAAAGTCGCTACACAGAAAATTATTTCGGCTGGCTTACGCCGCGCCACTGGCGCGACGGTCCAGCCTCAATCCCCTCACCCGGCTCGCTAACGCTCGC
>JBFKGW010000142.1:0-6887 GCA_041633145.1 Alphaproteobacteria bacterium | reverse complement strand
GGTTCGCGGTCGTCGACCACCAGGCCGAAATGGCGCTTGGCATCGGGCTCCTGGGTGCGGTTTTCGCTCAGTTGCAGGAACTGGTCGCCCAAATCGATGAAGGCGGCGCCGTCGCGCTTGCCGCGCAGGGTGAGATCGAAGATGGCGCCATAGAATTCCAGCGCCTCGTCCACATCGCCGACTTCGAGCACCACGTGATTGATGCCTAACGCCCGCGCTTTGCCTTGTTCCGCCATGAGGTCCTCCATCGTCGGCCGATTGCGTGTGGCGAGGAATATAGGTCGATTATCCGCTGAGCCAAATCGGCGGCGCGGAGGGGTCGATATTTAACTACCTGAACTTTCCTGACCCACCGGCATCAGCCCGAAACGGCTGGGCATTTCGCTGACCGGTTTGGCCTCTTCGCATTCGCCCATGCGGCCGACGAGGCCGGCATACCAGCGCGACGCCGGCGCGGCGGTGAGCCCGTGCGCTAAGATGCTCAACGCCACGGTGACGATGGTGATTTGCAGGATTTCCGCGCGCAGGGGAATTTCCGCCTCTTCGATGACCAACAGTGCGAACAGGATCGAGGCCAGGCCGCGCGGCCCAAACCAGCCGAGATATAGTATCGTCGGCCCACGCACGCCGCTGCCGATCAACGCCAGCGCCGCCGGCACCATGCGGATAACGGTCAGGCTGAGCACGGCATAGACGATCACCGGCCAGTCGGGAACGCCGCCGACGGTCGGTAACAAGACCGCGCCGAACACCAGGAAGGTGAGCAGCGTCAGCAGCTGGCCTTCGGCTTCGGCGAATTCGAACAGGGCGGCACATTGGCCGCGCACGGTATTGCCGAAGGCCAGGCCGGCGGCGAAGGCGCCGATGAAGCCGTTGCCGCCGATGATCTCTGCGACGGCAAAGGCGATCAGGGCGATACCCAGCGCCGCCGGGCCCTCCAAGGTGACTGTCATCCAACCGTTGCCGGCGGTCCAATCGGCGGCTTTTGCCCCGAGCCAACCGACCAAGATACCGACGATGGGTCCGAGGATGATCTGCATCGCGCCGAACTGGATCCATTCGCTGGCCTCGACGGTGGCGCTCGCCGCGCTGGCGAGACTGGCGAATAGCAAAACGACGGGCAGAGCGATGCCGTCGTTGAGGCCGCTTTCGACGTTGATCGCCTGGCGGATGCGCGCCGGCACCAGGGAGCTCGAGACGACCGCCTGGCCGAGCGCAGCATCGGTCGGCGCCAAAACCGCGGCAAGCAGCGCCGCCTGCCACAGGGTAAAGCCAGGCAGCAGGGCCAAGGCGACTAAGGCGCCGGCGATGATCGTCAACGGCAAGCCAACGACCAGCAAGCGCACCGGCAAATTATGGTCGCGGCGCAACAGCTTGAGGTCGATGCGCGCGGCGTCGGTGAATAAAACGAAAATCAGCGTGAGTTCGGCCAGGGTGTGGATGATGTCGTTGTCGAAATCGACATCGGCGACGCCCAACACGGCGCCGCCGATCACCAAGCCAAAGACACTGAAAACCATCGGCGGCGTGATAATCGTATTGCGCAATTTGCCCGAAACGAGCGCGAACGCGACCAATCCAGCCGCAATAATCAGGAAACTTTCGGTATCCATGGCGGGCTCCGGCGTGCTTGCCGGAACCGTAGCGCAATCAGCCTTCCGCGAGCCAGTCTTCGATCAGCCGGCGGGCGATCGAGTCGGCGCGCGGCAACTGGAGATCGGATTCGGGCGTGATCGCCTTCAGCTCGGCGCGGCTGTGCCAGCCGGCGGTGACCAGTTCGGTCGGATCGGGACGCAAATCGGTATTTTCGGCGCGGGCGCGGAAACCGACCATCAACGAAGCGGGAAACGGCCAGGGCTGGGAGCTTTGGTAGGTGACGTCGGTCACCTTCACGCCGACTTCTTCGAAGATCTCGCGGGCGACGCAGTCTTCCAGGCTTTCGCCGGGTTCGAGGAAACCGGCAAGCACTGACTGCATGCGCGGCGGAAAGCGCTCGGCGCGGGCCAGGATGATGTTGTCGTCGTTATAGACCAGCACGATACAGGCCGTGTCAGTGCGCGGAAATTGCACCACCTTGCAGGCCTCGTTGGTGCAGCGGCGCTGGTGACCAGCCGCTTCGCTGCGCGTCGGCGATCCGCAGGCTCCGCAAAAGCGGTGGCGTTGATGCCAAAAGTCGATGCCGCGGGCGTAGGCCAGAAGATTGCCTTCTTCGCGCGACATGACCGGCCCGACCTGGCGCAAATCGGCGAATTCGCCATTCTGTCCCAGGACGTCGTGCTCGGCCGGGTTCTCGACATGGCTGACATCGATGGTGAAATAGGTCGCTTCGCCGACCTGGCCGAGCAAAATCGGCACATTCTCTTCGGTCGACAGGATATCGATATGGGCGATATCGAGCTCGACGATCGACACCGCGTCGCCGGTGGAAATCAGATTCTGGCTGCGCCATACTGGCAAGATCCGGCTTTCCGGCGCGCGCAGGCGGTCGGCCAGCCAGTCGCTGTCGCTGCGCAGATGGGCGGCGCGGTCGAGATTGATATTGGCGTAGAAGTTCCGGCGGGTCATGGCGGCTCGATTCGTGGGGCGAGAAATTGTCATAACCGGCCGATCGCCGCAATCCTTGCCCAATTCCTGCTGGGGGCGGTAGGAATTGATCCCCACCCCTGGTTTCTCGGGTCGTGCGTTCTGATATAGTGTTTGGTGGAAGGTCGGGCGGACGGGCGTCTCGCCAACCCGGTCAGGTCCGGAAGGAAGCAGCCGTAACGAGTTTAGCCCGGGTCGTATTCAAACCGGCCTTCCACTTCGAACCCATGAAACCCCGTTCTTGGGACGTGCGATTGCCGATGCCTGCCGATTCCGACGACCTGACGCCCGATGACGCCGCTGGCGATTCCGCGTCCGCCGACGGCAGCCCGACGACCGACGACGTCAACCAATCGAGCTTTCTCGACGAGCCTGGCCCAGCCGCGGCGCCGACCCCGTCACCAATAGAGTCCAGCGAACCGGCCGGCGATTATGTCGTGCTGGCGCGCAAATACCGGCCGCAAAGTTTCGACGAGCTGATCGGTCAGGAAGCGCTGGTGCAGACCCTCACCAACGCGTTCAAGCTCGACCGGGTCGCCCACGCCTTCATCCTCACCGGCGTGCGCGGGGTCGGCAAGACGACGACGGCGCGCATCATCGCCAAGTGCCTGAACGCGACCGACGGGCCGACCATCACGCCCGACCCCACCGACGAGCAATGCATTGCGATTGCCGAAGATCGCCATCCCGATGTGATCGAGGTGGACGCGGCGAGCCGCACCGGGGTCGACGACATTCGCGAGATCCTCGACGGCGTACGCTACCGGCCGGTGTTTGGCCGCTACAAGGTCTACATCATCGACGAAGTGCACATGCTCTCGCGCAACGCCTTCAACGCGTTGCTGAAAACGCTCGAAGAACCGCCCGAGCATGTGAAGTTCATCTTCGCCACCACGGAAATCCGCAAGGTACCGGTGACCGTGCTGTCGCGCTGCCAACGCTTCGACTTGCGCCGGGTCGCCGCCGACGAGCTGCTGCAGCACTTTAGCAATATCGTCGCACGCGAATCGGCAGCAGTCGACGAAGGCGCGCTGCGGTTGATCGCGCGCGCCGCCGACGGCTCGGTGCGTGATGGCCTATCGCTGCTCGATCAGGCGATCGCCGCCTACGGCTCCGGCGGGGCGACCGCCGGCGAGGCGCAAGTGCGCGATATGCTGGGGGTCGCCGACGCCGGCGGCGTCTTCGATCTGTTCGAAGCGGTCATGGCCGGGCGCATCGACGACGCGCTGACCGATCTCCGGTCGCTCTACGATTCAGGCGCCGATCCAATCGCCGTCTTGCAGGACCTGCTCGGCCTCAGCCATTGGCTCACCCGCATAAAGCTGGTGCCCAAGTCTGCCGACGACGCGACGATCTCGGAGGTCGAGCGGACCCGCGGCCGCGAGCTGGCCGAGCGGCTACCGGTTTCGGTGCTGTCGCGCGCCTGGCAGATTTTGCTGAAAGGTCTGGGCGAGGCGCAGCGCGCGCCGGCCGCGATGCCGGCGGTCGAGATGGTGTTGATCCGCTTGGCCTATGCGGCTGATCTGCCGGCGCCGGCCGATATCGTGGCGCGCCTCAGCGCGGGCGGCGGCAACCCCGCAGCGAAAGCCGCGCCGAGCGCGACCACCAGCGGTAATGGCGGCGCTCGCGCGGTCGCCACCACCGACCCACAGACCACCAACGGCGACGCACCCGCCGCGCCGCAACCGCCGACGCCGCCTTCGCCGACCGCACACGCTTCCGGTGCGGCGGTGGCAACGGAGATCGAGCCATCGCCAGAAGCTGTTGCGGATAGCGAACCGGACCCTGAGAGTTTTCGCGATCTGGTCGCCCTGTTCGCCGAACGACGAGAAATTTCGCTGCGCAATCACCTCTATATGAATGTTCACCTGATTGCCTACGAACCGGGCCGGCTCGAATTCCGGCCCAACGAATCGGCGCCGGGCAATTTGGCCGGCGAGGTGCTGAACTGTCTGCGCCAATGGCGCGGTACCCATTGGTCGGTCAGCGTGTCGCGCGAAGCCGGTGCGCCGACGCTGGCTGAACAGGATTCGGCGCACGAACAGGCCGCGCGGGCGGCGGCGGCGCAGGATCCGGTGGTGCGGGCGGCGCTCGAAACATTTCCCGGCGCCCGTATCGAGCGGGTGACCAGCCGCGAGGGCGCCGACGCAGAATTGGTGCCGGACGCCATCGGCATGGACGATCCGGACGACGACGATTTTGACGGCGAGGATGACGACCAATGAAAAATATCGGCCAGATGCTCAAGCAGGCGCAGCAGATGCAGGCGAAGATGGCGGAAATGCAGGCGCAATTGGCAGACACCACCGTCGACGGCGTCGCCGGCGCCGGTCTGGTGACCGTCACCCTGAACGGCAAGGGCGAGTTGAAGGGCGTGAAGGTCGATCCCTCGCTGATCAAGCCCGACGAGGCCGAGATCATGGAAGATCTCATCGTCGCCGCCCACGCCGACGCCAAGGCCAAGGCCGAGGCCAAAGCCGCCGAGGCGATGAAGGAGTTGACCGGCGGCCTCGAACTGCCGCCGGGCATGACCCTGCCGTTCGGTTAGGATCCTGCTGCTTCCGATAGTCACGGCCCATAGTCACGGCGGGGCACATCCGCTAAAAGCGAGCGGTCAACCGCCGCCGTAATCGTACATGTCTGCGCCCGAAATCGACCGCCTGATCGAGCTGCTCGCCAAACTGCCCGGCCTGGGGCCGCGGTCGGCGCGCCGTGTCGCGTTGCACCTGATCAAGCGGCCGGCCCAGTTGATGGCGCCGCTGGCCGATGCTCTGGCGTCGGCGGCCGACGCGATTGTGGTCTGCGGGATCTGCGGCAATGTGGATACCGCCGATCCGTGCCATGTCTGCGCCGATCCGGAACGGGACGCCTCGGCAATCTGCGTCGTCGAGGATGTCGCCGATCTCTGGGCGATCGAGCGCACGGCGGTTTTTCGCGGCCGCTATCATGTGCTCGGCGGCACCCTGTCGGCGCTCGACGGGGTCAACCCGGACGACCTCAATATCGGCGGGTTGGTGGCGCGCGCCAGCGAGCCTGCGGTCTCGGAAGTCATCCTGGCGACCAACGCCACGGTGGCTGGGCAGACCACCGCCCACTACATCATGGAACGTCTGGCCGGCGCGGATGTGAAGGTGTCGCGGCTGGCCCACGGTGTGCCGGTTGGGGGTGAGCTCGACTATCTCGACGACGGCACCCTGACGGCGGCGTTGAAAAGCCGCCGCCCCTTATGAACGTGCCTTACTGTTGCCGCGATCGGGTCCTTCATTGGGGTGCCGCGTAATTCTGTTAGGAGGGTCACCGAGATGAACCCACGGTTTTCATCGATCGCCGCTGCCGCCGCGGCCGTTCTGGTCGCCGCCGCGCACATTCCGCCGGTTGAGGCCCAATCGGCGGTCGTCGGCGCCGATCAGCGCTCGGGTCTGGCGCTAACAGTTTATGAGGGTGGGTTCGCGCTGGTGCACGACGAGCGCCGGGCGAGCCTACCGACGGGTGCAGCGACAATCATCCTGCCCGATCTCAGCGACCGTTTGGATATCACCACGATTCGTCTGGCGGCCGGCGAAGATACGCAGGTCCGCAGCCTGACCTTCGAGGGCGAGGTGCTGTCGGCGGGTGCGCTGCTACGCCGGTCGGTCGGCCAGACGGTGCGCGTCGGGCGGGTCAATCCGGCGACCGGCGAGGAAACCTTCGAAGAAGCTGAAGTGCTGGCGGTCGCCCCCGACCTGGTTTTGCGCATCGGCGATCGCATCGAGACCGCGGTGCCGGGCCGCATCGTATTCGACGCGGTGCCCGACGATTTGCGGCCGACGCCCGCCATCGTCGCCAATATTTCGGCGCCGGCAGCTGGCGAGCGTGCGGTCTCGCTGAGCTACCTGACCGACGGTATCAGCTGGAAAACCAGCTATGTCGGCCGGCTCGCCGCCGGCCAAGACCGCATGGAGCTGACCGGCTGGGCGCTGGTCGACAACCAAACGAATACGGCCTATCCGGCGGCCGCGCTGTCGCTGATTTCGGGCGAGGTGAACCGGGCCGCGGTGCGGCCGGTGCGACCGCAACCGGTCGCGACCCGCGCCGTGCTGCAAGCCGAAGTGGTGGCCGAGGGCGTATCGCTCGCCGTCACCGGACCTTACTACCGCTACGCCCTGCCGCAGACCTTCGACATCCGCGCGCGCCAGCAAACCCAAGTGGAATTGCTGCGCAGCGCCGCCGTGCCGTTCGAGCGCATCCTGCGCACCGAAGGCGGACCGCTCTATTCGCCGCGCGCCGTCGAGGCGACCCAGCCGGTGACCGCGCGGCTGACCATT
>JBFKGW010000141.1:0-6912 GCA_041633145.1 Alphaproteobacteria bacterium | reverse complement strand
CAGTTGGTCATGAACAGGCCGACCCGGTCGTCGGTCTCGAGCCCGAGCCGGCCGCGCATCGACCCGGCGAGCGCCGCCGCACGCTGCGCCAACTCGCCATAGCTGCAGTAGGCCGAGGTACCATGCGCGATGGCCACCCGGTCGGGAAACGACCGCGCGGCGCGGGTGAGCAGAATATTGAGGTTCATGCCGTCAGCCCTGCTGGCGCGGCAGGATGACCTCCTTGTGGAACCGCGCCATCTCCTCGAATACCGGCAGGATCTCCGGTTCCGCCCCGTCGCCGCGGAATTCGCGATAGAGCGCGTGGACGTTGCCGATGACCCGCTCGGCGTCGAGCCAGGTGTCGTAATCGGCAAGCGAGATTTCGCACGCCGTGTCCCACTCGCTCAACCCGGCGTCGAAGCCCTTGCGGCTCTCCGCCTCGATATAGTCGAGGTAGCCCTTGAACTTGCGCACATACGTCTTGTCGGTGACCGGGCCGTGGCCGGGCACGACGACATCGACGTCGAGGCCGAGGATGCGCTCACAGGCGGCCTGCCAGTTGGCGATCGGGCCATCCCAGATCACCGGATGGCCCTCGTTGAAGATGATGTCGCCGGTGAAGATCGCCTTATCGCCGGGGACGTAGGCCAGAACGTCGCCGCGGGTGTGCGCCGGTCCGACGTTATAGAGCTCGACTGCCTTGTCGCCGACCTGAACGGTCATTTCCTTCTCGAACGTCGTGGTCGGCGGCGTCAGTTCGATGCCGGAGAAATCGAACGGCGTGAAGCAATGCTCGACGAACTCACCCAGTACGCCCAAATCCTTGGCGTTCGCCATCATCTCGATCACTTGCGCTGGCATAAAGTGATCGAACTCCTCGGCGCAGCCGGTCGAAGCGATAATCTCGGCGTCCTTGACCAGCTGGTTGCCCCAGATGTGGTCGGCGTTGGCGTGGGTGTTGACAACCTTGCCGATGTGCTTCGCCGCCGGCGCCGCATCGCGCATGATGTCGAGCATGTCCTGGGTCAGCGGAACCGTGAACAGGGTGTCGACCAGCAGGGTCTCCTCGCTGTCGACGATCAGACCCGCGTTCGACCACCCCCAGCTGCCATCCGGCAGCAAGTAGGCGTAGAGGCCGTTGCCGATGTCGTGCAGACCCTTGGTGTATTGCCATTGCGCCATTGTTTGTCCTCCCTCGGCCTCATGCCTCGATAAGCTCAGCATGAGGGAAAAGGAGTACTTTAATCAATCCTCATCCTGCGCCTGTCGAAGGAGGAGGATTGATCGGCGGTAAGATTAAAACACTTACCACGCCATGACGTTGGCAGCGCGCAGCAGCAGGGTGCGGTTGACCCCGTCGGAGTGCAGGAACGCCGCCGCGTCACGCACCAGCTTTTCCACGCCAGCCTCTTTCATGTAACCGTGGCCGCCGTGGATCTCTAAGCACCAGGTGGCGATCTGCCAGGCCGCTTGCGAGGCCATTACCTTGGGCAACGAGCCATAGGTTGGATCCCAACCCTGGTCCTGATGATCGGCCAGCCAGGCGGCACGGTGAATATACGACCGCGAGGCATCGATCAGCATCTTCATCTCGGCAACCTGGCCCCGGATGCCATCGTGTTCGATCAACGGTTTGCCGCCCTGGATGCGTGTCTGCGCCCATTCCAGCGCCTTTTCGTAGCAGGCGACGGCGACGCCAAGGATGCTGGCGCCAGCGTAGATATTGCTCGACGGACCGAACACCCGCTTGACCGCCTGACCCTGGTGCGGCTCGCCGACCACGTTCTCATCGGGGATGAAGCAATCGGTAAAGAACAGCTCGGAGTTATTGGCCAACCGCTCGCCCAACTTGTCGTGCACCCGGCCAACGGTGAACCCGGGGTGGCCGCGCTCGAGCAAGAAGCAGGTGGCGCCATCGACCAGCGTCTTGTCCGGATCGGTCTGCATGAACACCATGAAGAAGCGCGAGCGGTTGCTGTTGGAGATAAAGTGCTTCATGCCGTTGGCGATCCAGCCGCCGTCAGTTTTTACCGCCTTGGTGTTGTAGGGCGTCGGATAAAGCAAAATACCGTTCGACCCGTTCTCCGGTTCGGTGCTGCAGATACTCAGGATGGCGCGCGGATCGTCCCTGAACAACGCCAGCGACCGCGCCTTCTGATCGTCGTTGAGAACCCGCTCCATGAACTTGGCGATTTTGAGGGTTTGGGCGAAGACCACCGACGTGCCCAGATCGCCGCGGCCGAGCTCCTCGATCACCATCGCCGTCGTCAGCATGTCGGTGTCCAAGCCACCAAACTCTTCCGACAAGGTCATGGTGCGCAGGCCGATCCGGTCGGCGGCTTCAACGATTTCCCAGGAAAAACTGTCTTCGGGATCGGTCTGGGCGTCGAGCTCGGCGGCGCGCGGCGTCACCTCCTCGTCGACGAAGCGGCGCACTGAGTCGACGATCGCCCGCTGTTCTTCGGTTTGGATGAAGATTTCGTCCACACTTCCCCCTACCGGCCTTGCATGGCCGGCCTTATTATTTTTTCACGGTGGATACGGGCGGCGGCCGACCTACCAATTCATGAAGTTGGCTGCGCGCAGCAGCAGGGTGCGGTTGACGCCGTCGGAGTGCAGGAACGCCGCCGCGTCGCGGATCAATTTCGGCACGCCTGACTCTTTCATGTAGCCGTGGCCGCCGTGGATTTCCAAAGTCCAGGTGGCGATCTTCCAGGCCGCTTGCGAAGCCATCACCTTGGGCAGGGCGCCGAGCGTCAGATCCCAGCCCTCTTCCTGGTGGTCGGCCAGCCACGCCGCGCGGTGGATGTAGGAGCGCGAGGCATCGATCAGCATCTTCATTTCGGCGAGCTGGGCGCGGATGCCGTCATGCTCGATCAGCGGCTTGCCGCCCTGGATGCGGGTCTGCGCCCAGTCGAGCGCTTTTTCGTAACAGGCCACCGCAACACCGAGGATCGAGGCCGCGGCATAGGAGTTACTCGACGGGAAGAACTCGCCGAGCGTCTTGAAGCCCACGTGCGCCTCGCCGACCAGATTTTCGTCGGGGATGAAGCAATCCTCGAAAAACAGCTCGGAATTGTTGGCCAGCTTTTCGCCCATCTTTTCGTGCACGCGGCCGACGGTGAACCCCGGATGGCCGCGCTCCAGCGCGAAGCACGAGACGCCGTCGGTCATCGGCTTCGACGGATCGGTCTGCATGAACACCAGGAAGAAGCGCGACTGGTTGGAGTTGGAGATGAAATGCTTCATGCCGTTGGCAATCCAGCCGCCATCGGTCTTCACGGCGCGGGTGTTGAGCGACGTTTCATAGGGGATGATGTAGTTCGAGGCGTTTTCCGGCTCGGTGATGCAAATGCTCAGGACGGCCTGCGGATCTTCGACGAAGGGTACCAGAAAGCGCTGCTTCTGATCCTCGTTGTAGGCCTTCTCCATGATCGCGGCGATCTTGAGCGTCTGCGCAAACACCACCGAGATGCCCAGGTCGCCGCGGCCCAACTCCTCGACCACCATCGCCGTGGTCAGCGAGTCGACGCCCATGCCGCCGAGTTCTTCCGACAGCGTCATGGTGCGCAGGCCGAGCCGGTCGGCCGCCTCGACGATCTCGGTCGAATAGCCAGCGGTCGGGTCTTGGTCGGCCGCCGCGTCCAGTTCGGCCGCCCGCGGTGTTACTTCGTCTTCGACGAACCGGCGAACCGATTCCAGGATCGCCCGTTGTTCTTCGGTTTGTATAAAGATCTCTTCCATGGTTTCCCCCGCCTTTACGGCTGTGTTGTACCCCGCTTGATACCGCTATTCATGCCACATTTTTGCCGCGCCCGTCAGCGAATCCGCACCACCCTGACCGCGACTAAAGACCGCGCCTCAATCGGGTCGCACGATGCGGTTGCGCAGAACGCCGATGCCGGTGACTTCCAGCTCGACCACGTCGTTGGGCTCGAGATATCTATCGTGCTCCAGACCACAGCCCAGACCAACGGTGCCCGAGCAGAAGAATTCACCGGGATAGACGGTCTCGGCGCGCGAGGAGTGGGCGATGCAGTCCTCGAACTTCCAGTACATGCCGCCCGACTTGCCGCGCGAGCGCTCTTCGCCGTTGACCCGCACGATCATCTCGGCGTCGTAGGGGTCGAAGGCGTCGGCGGTGACAATGCACGGGCCGATCACCTGGCCGGTCTCGAAGTCCTTGCCCTTGCCGGGGCCGAACCCGGCCGGCATCTCGCGCGCCTGGGTATCGCGGGCGCTGATGTCGTTGAAGATCGAATAGCCGAAGATCAGATCCTTAGCCTGCTCGGGCGTGACATCCTTGCCCGGTTTGCCGAGCCAGGCGCCGAATTCCATTTCGTAGTCGAGCAGTTCGGAGAAGAACGGCCAGATCACGTCTTCGTCGGTGCCGATCACGCCGAAGCGGCTCGGTTTGTAATAGAGCGGCTGTTCGTACCAGATTTCCGGCGGTGCGAACGCACCCTCTGCCTCGAAGCGCTTGAGCGCTTCTTCGGGATCGGGTTCCAGCGCCGCCTTGCGCTTGCGCAGCATGGCGAAGGCGTTGAGCAGGTGCTCCTCGAAGCAGAGAAAATCGCGGATCTGCGGCGGCACCAGGACCGGCGTCTTGAGGGTGACTTCGGCGAGCGCGATCGAGGTGGCGTCGCTCGCCGCCGCAGCGATGTCGCGGGCCTGGCTGACCGCGGTATCGCCGGCCTCGATGACGTCGAGCATGGTGGCGAAATAGGCCTGATTGTCGGCCGCTGCAAGATCGACCACGCGCGTGTCGTCGTCGATCAGCGCGCCGACACGCGGCGCGCCGCCGTTGGTAAAGGTCACCAGCTTCATTGTCTCATCCCCTTTATATTGTGCGGTCTTATTCCGCCGCTTGTTGCCGTGCCACCGGCTCGCTGGGTGGTTCTTTATGGAACACGCCATCCTTCATGATCGCCAGCAGGCGGTCGCGGTCTTGCAAAATCTCGATCTCCTGCGCCGGGTCGCCGTCGACCAACAACAGGTCGGCGAGATAGCCCTCGCGCATCTGGCCAAGCTCGTTTCCCGGGCCCAACCCCAGCGCCATCAGCTCGCCACCCTGCGCCGTCGCGGCGTGGATCGCCTCCAACGGTGTGAAGCCGAAACACTCAACGAACATAGATAGATCACGGGCGTTCTTGCCATGGGGGTTCCACTTGAATCCGTAGTCGCCGCCGGGCAGAACGCGCACGCCACGGCGATGCAATTCGGCCATGGTGGCGCTCACCTTCGCGATCTCCTGCTCCGCCCGGGCGCGGGTGTAATCGTTGGTCGCCACGCCGTAGGCCTCGGCGTCGCGCAGCCGCGCATAGGGCAAGCCCATCGCCGGGGCGACGAAAACCCGTTCCTTCGCCGCTTCCAGCATGTCCTTGGCTTCGTCGTCGGCCAGCGTGGCGTGATAGATCACGTCGACGCCGTGACGCAGGCACATTTTGACCGCGTCGGCGCTGCGTGCGTGTGCCGCCACCCGGCGGTTGCGCTGGCGCGCCACCGCGCACACCGCGGCAACCTCGTCATCGCTCATCGCCGTATCCTCGGCCAGCGGATCGGGACCCGAGCCCGGCGCCGAGGGCACGATCTTGAAGGTATCGACGCCGTCGCGCGCGGCTTGCCGGCAGGCGTCGCGAAAGGCGGCAGCGCCGTCGAGCACCACCGATCCGAAAATGCGGCTCGGGCCCAGGTCGCCAAAACCGCCGGTCACCGTCATCTGCTCGGTCGCCGCCAACAAGCGCGGACCCGGGATATCGCCGGCATTGATGGCGTCGCGGATGGCGATATCGGTATGGGCGCGCGCCGAGCTGCCGCTGAACATCGCGGTGTAGCCGTGATCGAGCAGCAGACGGGCGAACTTTGCCGTTTCCAGTACATGAGCTTCCGCTGAAAGACCTAGGAGGTCTTCCAGATTTTCTGCGTTCAAGAAACCCAGATGGGCGTGGGCGTCGACCAAACCCGGCATCAGCGTGGCGCCGTTACAATCGATTACGGTGGCATCGATCACGGCGGCATCGCCCGCCTCGATGGTCTCTGGGGCCCGCGCGACCGCTGCGATGCGGTTGCCCTTGACCAGAACCGCGCCGGCAAAGGCCGCCTCGCCGCCGCCGTCGATCACACTTACATTGGTGAACAGGGTGGCTGTCATCGCTGCCGCTCCATGTTATCCGCCGGCCCCCTTCAAGCCCGGCGCCGCCCCATTGAACGACCGGTCGAAAAGCCTTGTCAACCAAGGGCCGCGCATCTTTGCTGAAAATTACCGGCTGCGCACATTTTGCGCGTCGCCGTATCGCAATTGGCTAGATTTATCTGTACCATACGCCCGAACCGGCCGCTGGGGTTCACCCGCCCCTCGGCCATGCAATTCACCCGGACGACGGTTGCCGTCCGGCCCAAAAAAAACCGGCCAACCAAACTAGGCCGTCGAGAACCAAGGGGGAGACTCATGGCAAAACAAAGCAAGGTCATTATTTCGTGCGCGATTACCGGCGCGATCCACACGCCGACCATGTCGGATCACATTCCGATTACGCCCGACGAAATCGCCGAAGCCTCGATCGGCGCCGCCGAAGCCGGCGCCTCGATCATCCATCTGCACGCGCGCGACCCCGAAAACGGCAAACCGACGCCCGACCCCGACGTGTTCATGCAGTTCCTGCCGCGCATCAAGCAGAACACCGACGCGGTGGTGAACATCACCACCGGCGGCGGCCTCGGCATGACCGTCGACGAGCGCATCGCCGCCGCCGTCGTCGCCTCGCCCGAGGTTACCTCGCTCAACATGGGCTCGATGAATTTCGGCATCTTCGGCCTGGCCGACCGCTATGAAGACTGGAAGTACGATTGGGAGAAACCCTATCTGCAGATGACCGACGACTTCATCTTCACCAATACCTTCAAGCAGATCGACTACATCATCTCAAAGCT
>JBFKGW010000140.1:0-6936 GCA_041633145.1 Alphaproteobacteria bacterium | reverse complement strand
TGCCCTCGACGACCTTAATCAATCGCCCGGCATCGTCGGCGCCTGCGCCGCTTCGGTTGATCTCGACGCCGATGCCCGCCTTGCCGGCGCGTTCGGCCAGACCGTCGATCCCGATCAGAATGTCGAATGGGCGATCCTGGTCGAAGGCACCGACCCCGACCAAACGACGGCGACCGCGCGGGTTCATTTATCGGAGCGATTGGCGGCCAGCGCCTTACCGGGCACCGAACTGACCGTCGAGACCTACCGCTTCATGTACGGTAACCTGCGCGCCGGCGACGACGAAATCGCCTGACAGGGAGAATCAAACGAAATGAGCGAAGCCGCCTACCAAGTCATCCACCCCGACTCCGCCGGCGAAATCGTCACCCTGGCCGAACCCGAGGACGAGCGCGTATGGGTGCCGCAGGCCGAACATGTGTGGTTCCGCCCGTTGATGCTCGACACCCGCGCCGGCAGCTTCACCGACCTGTTACGGGTGCGCCGCGCCGGTGCCATCTCGCGCCATCGCCACCCGGCGGCGGTGCACGGCTACGTCATCCGCGGCCAGTGGCACTATGTCGAACACGACTGGACGGCCTCACCCGGCACCTTCGTCTACGAGCCGCCCGGCGAGACACACACCCTGGTGGTCGACAACGACGACGAGATGGTCACGCTGTTCCACAATTTCGGCCCGGTGATCTATGTCGACGAGGTGGGCGCTCAGTCCGGCTACGACGATGTTTTCACCAAGATCGACCTGTGCCGCAACTGGTACGAGGAATGCGGCCTCGGCGGCGATTATCTGGACCAGTTCATCCGGTAGAAATTTTACTCCCAACCGATCCCGCTTCCTCACCCCCATTCCAGGCAAAGTCTATTTATACAATCCAATTTGGCGCGGCCTGTCCGCAGATGATATTCAGACGATCGCTAAACAGATTGTGCAGGCTAATTGCATGATTTCCAGGGACCAAATTGCGAATGATCTTGGCCAACTGAAAAATTGGGCCTCTTGGCCCGATTCCGAGATAGAGAAGGCCATTTCCGACGAGGCTATCGAGATTTTGCAGCGGGCCGTTTATGTGCTTACGGACGAAGCCGATACTATCATCGTCGACCACGGCAACTTTGTGAAATTGGTGCGGGAAATGGACGAACGCCTCAGCGCCGGTTCGCGATCCCTTGGAAAAGCAATTATCGAAGCAAGCGAGCTTGCCGAAAATAAGGAGATCGACAAAGCGCGGGAAGTTTATTTGCGGTTTCTCGCTTCTTGCGGCTCCAGGTTTTATTCGAATATTGCGAAGGCGCACCTAAGAGACTTGGAATAAGGGCCTTCGATTGAACATATTGATGACCCGTCTACTCGGTGAAAAAGAGTCGGGGTCGCGGTAAGTGTAGCTATAGCCAGACCAATTCATCCGCTGACTACATCACCGCGCCAATCTGCCAGGGAATGAACTCGTTGTCGCCGAAGCCGAGCGCTTCCGACTTCGACTGGCGGCCGCTGGCGATCTCGAGGAAATAGTCGAAGATCTGCTCGCCGACCTCTTGCACGGTGGCGTCGCCGTCGGCGATGACGCCGCAGTTGATGTCCATGTCTTCTTCCATGCGCTGGTACATCGGCGTGTTGGTGGACAGCTTGACCGACGGTGACGGCTTGCAGCCGTAGACCGAGCCGCGGCCGGTGGTGAAGCACACCAGATTGGCGCCCGAGGCGACCTGGCCGGTGATCGAGGCTGGGTCGAAGCCGGGGCTGTCCATGAACACGAAGCCTTTGGTGTCGACCGGCTCGGCGTACTTGTAGACGCCGGTCAGATTGGTGGTGCCGCCCTTGGCCGCGGCGCCGAGCGATTTCTCGAGGATGGTGGTGAGCCCGCCGGCCTTGTTGCCCGGCGACGGGTTATTGTCCATCGAGCCGTGGTTGCGCGCGGTGTAGTCCTCCCACCAGCGGATCCGCTCGATCAGTTTCTCGCCAACCTCCTGGTTGATCGCCCGGCGGGTCAGCAAATGCTCGGCGCCATAGATTTCCGGCGTCTCCGACAGGATACCGGTGCCACCGTTGGCGACCACCCGATCGACCGCGTTGCCCAGCGCCGGGTTGGCGGTAATGCCCGAATAGGCGTCCGAGCCGCCACATTGCAAGGCGACAGTGAGCTCGCTCGCCGATACCGTTTCGCGCTTGACGTTGTTCGCCGCCGGTAGCATGGCGGCGATGCGCTCGACCGCTTCGTCGACCGTCTTGTGGGTGCCACCGCTCTCCTGGATCGTCATGGTCTGGAAGGTGTCGTTGATCTCCAGCCCATAGGCGTCGAGCAGGAACGGGATCTGGTTGACCTCGCAACCGAGGCCGACGATCAGAACGCCGGCGAAATTGGGGTGCTGGGCATAGCCCCATAGGGTGCGCTGCAGGTTCTCGTAGCCCTCGCCGGAATCGGCCATGCCGCAGCCGGTGGCGTGCACGAACGCCGACACACTGTCGATGTTGGGATAGTCGGTCAGCCGTCCGGTGCTGTTGAAGCTGTCGGCGATGTAACGCGCCACCGTGGCCGAACAGTTCACCGAGGTCAGAATACCGATATGGTTGCGCGTGCCGACCTTGCCGGTTGCGCGCACATAGCCTTCGAAGGTGCGCCGCTGGTCTTCCGGCAAGAACGGCGTGTCGCTCAATTCGGTCGCATAGGCGTAGTCGCGCTCGAACATGCGGAATTCGCAGTTGTGCGTGTGGACGTGATCGCCTGCTTTGATGTCGTCGATGGCGAAGCCGATGATCTGGTCGTACTTGCGCACCGCCTCACCCTTGGAAATCGGCCCGGTGGCGATCTTGTGGCCGCGCGGTACCGGCGCCAGGGTCGACACGTCCTCGCCCGGAATGGCGGTATTGGGCAGGATCTCGGTGCGGGCGACGACGACATTGTCGTTGGCGTTCAGCCGGATGGTCAGCGGTGCAGTGTCGGACATGGCTCCCTCGTCGGGTCGAAGTTCAAGCCAATAACATAGTCCGAATCGCCGCGAACGCCAGCCGCGTTTATGCCGCTGTTATGTCGCGGGAGAGGATCGCAAAGAGGCATCCAACGGCGTTGGATGCGCAATGATCACTACTTGCTTTGACCCGGCGGCGGATTCTTACCGGGCTCAGGCGGCTCTGCTGGCGGCTCCTCGGCGCCCACCGGCGGTTCGGTCGGTGCCACGGTCGGCCCACCGAACGGATTGGGCATGTCGGTAGATGCCGTTTCCACCCGGTCTGACAGGTCGCTAAAAGAATCTGTGAGGTTGTTACCCAACGCCACAAATCCAGTAGCCGCAACGATCGCGACGAAGGCGAGCAAGAACCCGAGTTCGGTCGAGGCCGCCCCGGTTCGGTCGGCGATCAACTTTCGAACGAGCATGATCTGCGTCGCGCAGCTTCGCCGGATAATCCTGTGGCAAGAGGTTCTTATTGTCATTTTCGCACTCTAAAACTAACTACGCTGGATTTACGCCGCTGGCGTCCGGCATTCGCACACCACTGGTGGCGGCGAACGCTTGAGCGTCGGCGAGTTAATTTAGGAAAGATTTTGTGAATTTTTTATTAAAGCATGGTTAAGTAACTAAGTATTTTATTAAAAAACCAGCATAAATGTATTATTAATGTTAATATTATGAGTATTCTTTATATATTATGTACGGTTATTATTATAATTAATGTGTTTTAACCAAGAAACGACGGCGCCGAATTAGGTGTCCCTCTCTGCCTCGGCGCGCAGCTCGACCCGGCGGATCTTGCCCGACACGGTCTTCGGCAGGCTCTCGCGGAACTCGATCTCGCGCGGATACTTGTACGGCGCGGTGTGGTTCTTGACGAAGTCCTGAATGTCTTTTTCCAGCTCCGGCGAGGGCTCGTGGCCGGGCGCGGGAATGACAAACGCCTTGACGATCGAGCCGCGCAGCTCGTCGGGCTTGGCGACCACCGCCGATTCCGCCACCGCCGGGTGCTCCTGCAAAGCGCTTTCGACCTCGAACGGGCTGATCCGGTAGCCGGCCGACGAGATGATGTCGTCAGAGCGGCCGACGAACCAGATGTAACCATCGGCGTCGCGGGTCGCGGTGTCGCCGGTGAAGTACCAGCCGTCGTGGAAACACGCCGCGTTGGCCGCGTCGTCTTCGTAATAGCCAGTGAACAGGCCGGGCGGATGGGGCTCGGTGAGCCGCACGCCGATATGGCCGACCTCGCCGTCGGGTGCCACATTGCCGTCGTCGTCGATCACGTCGACATCGAGACCAGGCACCGGCCGGCCCATGGAGCCGGGGCGCACCTCGAGGCCGGGGATATTGGCGACAATGTTGATGGTCTCGGTCTGGCCGTAGCCGTCATAGACGTCGGTGCCGGTGACGTCCTTCCACACCCGCATCACTTCCGGGTTGAGCGGCTCGCCGGCGCTGATCGAATGGCGGATCGAGCTCAGATCGTAATCCGCCAGATCGGTCTGGGCGAACACCCGGTAGACCGTCGGCGGCGCGCAGAAAGTCGTCACTCCGAGACGCTCGACCAGGCGCAGATGGGCGTCGGCGTCGAAACGCAGATCGGCGTCATAGAGCACGTTGGTGGCGCCCATCAGCCACGGCGGAAACAGCATGCCCCAGGCCGCCTTGGCCCAGCCGGTATCCGACAGGGTCCAGTGGATGTCGTCCTCGCGCAGATCCATCCAGTAGCGGCCAGTGATGGCGTGGGCCAGCGCGTAGCCGTGGTCGCGCGGCACCATCTTGGGAAACGCCGTCGTGCCCGAGGTAAAGTAGACCAGCATCATGTCGTCGGCGCGGGTCGCCGGTACATCGTCCCGGCTCAGTTCATCGGAGGCGGCGGCGCAGGCGGCCTCATATGTGGTCCAGCCGTCGCGCGCGCCGCCGATCACGAGCAAATGCTCGAGGCTCGGGCACTCGGCGCGAATGGCTTCGATCTTATCGGTGGCATCGGCGGTGACGATGGCGAGCTTGGCCTGGGATTTGTTGATGCGGTAGGCGATGTCCTTGGGCTGCAGCAGGTTGGTGCCCGGCATGGCGACCACGCCGGTCTTGATGCAGCCGATCATCACCTGGTACCAGGCCGGCAGGCGCGGGATCATGACGAAGGCGAAGTCGCCCGGCGCCGCGCCGAGGCCGAGCAACACATTGCCAAACCGGTTGGCCGCCTGGTTCAGATCGGAAAATGTATGGGGCTCGATGGTCTCGCCGTCGCGCGCGACATAAATGAATGCGGTCTTGTCGGCCTCAAGCGCACGCTTTTCGATGACGTCGAAGCCGAAATTATAAAACTCGGGAACCGCCAGACTGAACGCGGCGCGCGTTCGGTCGTAGTCGGTGAATGCCGGCAATTCGATCATGGCACCTCTCCCCGCGGCAATGCGCAAAACTTCAGAGACGTAAATATACTGTCTTACCGGTGCATGCAGCGGCGGCCGTTTCTGGTTCGCATAGACCAGGCGGGATGTCTGGAATTCCTGCGCTCACCGTACACTCGCCACACTGTTTGGACCAAGAAAACAAATTGGTGTGCGAGCCATTTCAACCCGTGAGACCAATACGGTTCAACCGATAAAAAAATTTTACAAAATTACAATCCAATACTCGACATAGGTAACCAATTCGAAATTATTTCTACCTTAAAGAGAGGAAGTTTCGGCCCGCTTATCGGGCGCCGCGGACCAAGCGTGATATTCAGACCGGGCGCATCGACAACGCCAGAGTGCCGACTGAATTTTTGCCGCGATCCAAACCGTTCTGCCTAATTTCTCGAAAGAGGATGTTCGATGAGACCGCCAGCAATTGTCCACTTCGAGATTATATTTCTTATCTCGCTTCCGCTGAGTGCGCTGATGTCGTTCATCATGTATGAACAAGATTTCATGGGAATGATGTCAGATTCCGAAATCGCAATCGACTCTGTTGTATCCCTCATTTATGTGGCAATGGCGTTGTGGGCTTCCCGGTTCGGAAGCAATTTCGCGCGGTGGATATTCACCATTGTGACCATTATCGGGATTATCGGCTTCGCCCTAACAATAGACGAGATCAGGCGGATGGGACCGGTCATGGTATTTTCGACACCCGCTTACATTGTACTTCAAACGGCGATGATCATATTTCTGTTTACTTCGGACGCTCGCTCCTGGTTTAGAAAATAGTGAGCCGCGACTAGAAATCATCGCGAAGGCAAGAACGCGGGATGCGGATGACCGTCCAGCGCTAAAACCGCAGCACCGTGTTCACGTAATCCCATTGCGACATCCAGCGCATGCCGCCCATGGCCGGCGGCTGCGGCGCCTGGAACTCGAGCCAGCGCACCGGCTGGCCCTCCTTCGGGAAGAACGCGTGCTGGGCGCCGACGCCGGTCCACGCGTAATCGCCAGTCTCCAGCGTGTAGTCCTTACCGTCGAAGGTGATGTCGACGGCGCCGTCAAGGACGAAATAGCCCTCCTCGAAGGGATGGTCGTGATGGTTGCACAAGCCGCCATCTGGGAAGCTGATGACGAACAGGTTGAAGTGGAAGGCGCCGAAGTTGGCGTCTACCATCATCCGCTGGGAAAAACCGAACAGGTTCTCCGGCACCATCGCCGCGGCCGGCGGATGCTGCGACGGCTCATAGTGACCGATCATGCGGTTGCGTGGGTCGCCCAGGTCGGGCGACACCGCCTGTTGCGTCCACTGCGCCGGACCAGCGAACCAGGTATCCTGCCAGCCACCCGGCGCCTTGGGCTGCGGCGCCGACATTTCGACCCAGCGGGCCGCGCCCGGCGCGCGGTTGCGCATGGCGTGCTCGATGCCGGTCGGCACCAGAAAGTAATCGCCTTCGCTCAACCGGTAGACATGGCCGTCGCGGTCGATTTCGATCTCGCCTTCGGTGAGGAACAGCGCCTTCTCGAAGGCGTGGCTCACCAACTCGGTCTCGCCGTCGCTGGCCAGTTCCATCATCCCGTA
>JBFKGW010000139.1:0-6953 GCA_041633145.1 Alphaproteobacteria bacterium | reverse complement strand
GTTCGAGGAGGCCAAGGACAAGGTTTTGATGGGCGCCGAACGCCGTTCGATGGTGATGAGCGAGGAAGAAAAGCGCCTCACCGCCTATCACGAAGCCGGCCACGCGCTGGTTGGCTTGCACATGGAGGGCTGCGACCCGCTGCACAAGGTGACGATCATCCCGCGCGGACGCGCGCTGGGCGTCACCATGTCGCTGCCCGAGCGCGACCGCTACACCTATTCGCTGTACGAGCTGAAGGCCAAGATCGCCATGATGTTCGGTGGCCGCATCGCCGAAGAGCTTATCTTCGGCAAGGACAAGGTGACGACCGGCGCGGCCAACGACATCAAGGAAGCGACCAGTCTGGCGCGCCGCATGATCACCGAATACGGCTTCAGCGAGAAATTGGGGCCGTTGCGCTACGAGGATAATCAGGAAGAAGTCTTCCTCGGCCATTCGGTGTCGCAGCACAAGAACGTCTCCGATGCGACGGCGAAAGTGATCGACGAAGAGATTCGCGTGTTGGTCGAGCACGGCGAGACCGAGGCCCGGCGCATTCTCGAAGAGCATATCGAACAACTCCATATTCTCGGCAAAGGGTTGCTGGAGTACGAAACCCTGTCGGGCGACGAAGTTCAGCAATTGCTCGGCGGCGGCAAGATCGATCGCGGCGAAGACGACGAAGACGCAGCGGCTGAGCGCGCCCGTTCGTCGGTGCCATCGAGCGGCGCTGCGGGCAAGAAAGACCGGCCCGGCGGTGGCTTCGAGCCGGAACCGCAACCGCAGAGTTGACGCCCGCGCCCATTGGCTGGCGTCCGCGACGCCGATGCCCGCATCTGACCAACAGACTTATATCCGACCGCTCGGACTAATTTCTGGCGCCGTCGCCAGGTCGCTCTGCGCGGCTGGCAATGCGGCGCCACTAGCCGGCGGTCCTTGGGCGTTCACCCACGGCGAGGTAATTTCCCGCGATGTGGTTGGCAGCCGGCACGGCACCGTCCACGCCTTTCCGGACTTAAACACCTGGGTCTGTTCGGCGACTGACGCGAAGGCACGCTCGGCTGCCGACGTTCTAGCCGATCTCAGCAAACCGACCGAACCGTTCGCCGGGCTGGCGCTGTCGGGTGAGCACGGGCGGCCCCGGGTGATGGGCGTGGTCAACGTGACGCCGGACAGTTTCTCCGACGGCGGCGACTACGCCGACCCCGCGGCTGCCATCGCGCGCGGGCGGGCGCTGCGCGAGGCGGGCGCCGACCTCGTCGACATCGGCGGCGAGTCGACCCGGCCCGGCGCTCAATCGGTGCCGGTAGACATGGAACTGGAGCGGGTCATGCCGGTGGTCGAAGCGCTGGCGGGCGACGGTGTCCCAGTCTCCATCGACACGCGCCGCGCCGCGGTCATGCGCGCCGCGATCGCCGCCGGCGCGCGCGTGGTCAACGACGTCTCGGCGCTGCAGAACGATCCCGATGCGCTCGCCGCCGTCGCCGACAGCGACACCGGCGTTTTTTTGATGCACATGCAGGGCACACCCGCGACCATGCAGGAGGCGCCGCAGTACGATGATGTCGTGCTCGACGTCTATGACGCCCTGGCGGTGCGCGTCGCGGCGTGCGAGGCGGCGGGCATCGCGCGGTCGCGGATCTGCGTTGACCCGGGCATCGGTTTCGGCAAGAGGGCGGCCCACAATCTGGCGCTCATTTCGTCGCTGGCGATCTTTCACGGACTAGGCTGTGCCGTCGGCATCGGGGTCTCGCGCAAAAGTTTTATCGATGCTATTGCCGGTCCGGCGCCACCCAAGGATAGGCTGGCGGGATCGCTCGCCGCCATGCTGGCCGCGTTGGACCAGGGGGCGCAGATCGTCCGCGTCCATGACGTAGCGGAAACCGTGCAGGCGATTTCGGTATGGCGCCAGGCCCGAGAGGCGCTATAGCGCCGCTCGACATAGCAATGAAAAATTAGCGCCACTTTGCTATAAGGCGGAAACGCGACTCGGACAGAAATCATGACGCGCAAGCTTTTCGGCACCGACGGCATTCGGGGCACCGCAAACGTCGAACCCATGACGGCAGAGACGGCGCTGCGTGTCGCCATGGCGGCGGGCCGCCATTTCACCCGCGGCGATCATCGCCACTTGGCCGTTATCGGCAAGGATACCCGGCTCAGCAACTACATGCTCGAGCCGGCGATGCAGTCGGGCTTTATCTCGATGGGCATGGATGTAGTCCTGGTCGGCCCGATGCCGACGCCGGCGGTTGCCATGTTGACGCGCTCGCTGCGCGCCGATGTCGGCGTCATGATTTCAGCTTCGCACAATCCCTATGAAGATAACGGCATCAAGCTGTTCGGCCCGGACGGCTACAAGCTTTCCGACGAGGTCGAGCGGCGGATCGAGGAGCTGATGGCAAACGGCCTCGGCGATCATCTCGCCGGCTCGCATCATCTGGGCCGCGCCTGGCGGCTGGAAGACGCGCCGGGCCGTTACATCGAATTCGTCAAACACACCTTTCCGCGCGGGCTCAGTCTCGAGGGGCTGAAGATCGTCGTCGATTGCGCCCACGGTGCCGCCTACAAGGTCGCGCCGCGGGTGTTGTACGAATTGGGCGCCGACGTGGTGCCGATGGCGGTCGACCCCGACGGCACCAACATCAACCGCAACTGCGGCGCGACTTCGCCGGCGGCGATGTGCGAACAAGTGCGCGAGTTGGGCGCTGATCTCGGCATTGCGCTCGACGGCGACGCCGACCGGGTCATCATCGCCGATGAAGCCGGCGCCATCCTCGACGGCGACCAGGTAATGGCGTTGGTGGCTCGCACCTGGAATTCGCGCCAGCAACTGACCGGCGGCGGCGTGGTCGCCACGGTGATGTCGAACCTCGGCCTGGAACGCTATCTCGAAGGCATCGGGCTCGAACTGGTGCGCACCCAGGTGGGCGACCGCTACGTTTTGGAACACATGCGCAAGCACGGCTACAACGTCGGCGGCGAACAATCGGGCCACATAATCCTAAGCGAGTACGCCACCACCGGTGACGGGCTGATCGCCGCGCTGCAGGTGTTGGCGGCGCGGGTCGAAGGCGGCGTGCGATTGAGCGAGATCGGCCGGGCCTTCACGCCCTATCCGCAGGTCTTGCGTAATGTGCCGGTGAACGGCGGTGCGCCGCTGGAAACCGATCAGGTGAAGCAGGCGATCGCCGACGCCGAAGCCAGCCTCGGCGCCGACGGCCGTGTGCTGATTCGCCCGTCGGGCACCGAGCCGGTCATCCGGGTGATGGCCGAAGGCCGCGACCAGGCCAAGGTCGGCGCCGTGGTCGACACCATCGTCGGCGCCATCGAGCTGGCCGGTGCGGCGCATTAAGGTCGCCGCGGCACGCCAGACAGAATTAGGCCGATGAAAGGGCGGGTATTGATCATCGCCGGCTCCGATTCCGGCGGCGGCGCCGGCATCCAGGCCGACATCAAAGCGGTCAGCGCGCTGGGTGGCTTTGCCATGACCGCGATCACCGCGTTGACGGCGCAAAATACGCTGGGCGTTCACGCCATCCATCGGGTCGACAGCGATTTTATCGCCCAGCAGATGACCGTCGTGCTCGACGATATCGGCGCTGATTGCTTGAAAACCGGCATGCTGCACAATGCCGACGTGATCGGCGTGGTCGCCGACACCATCGCGGCCAAGGCAGCCGACGTACCCTTGGTTGCCGATCCGGTGATGGTGGCAAAAGGCGGTGCCAGTCTGCTCGACCAAGCAGCCCATTCGGCGCTCGTCGAGCGAATCGTGCCGTTGGCCGCGGTGCTGACACCGAACGCGCCCGAGGCGGCGGCGTTGACCGGCATCGACGTGATCGACGAGGCGAGCCAGCGCGCGGCGGGCGAAGCTTTGCAGGGCATGGGGGCAAGCGCGGTGTTGGTCAAGGGCGGCCATATCGCCGGACCGCAGATCGTCGATCTGCTGGTCACCGGCGACGGCGGTATCCGTTTCGAGAGCCCGCGCATCGGGACCGCCCATACTCACGGCACCGGCTGCACGCTCGCGTCTGCGATCGCCGCCGGCTTGGCGCAAAAAATGGACCTCGCGGCGGCAGTGGCGCGTGCGCGCAACTACGTCATGGCGGCGATCGCCGCCGCCCCCGGTTTCGGCGCCGGCCACGGACCCATCGACCACACGGTAACGGTTGATCCCGGACGCATCGGCAGCTGACCCGTTGATGCCCGACACCCCGGCAACAAAGCCCGGCGGGACGCCGGCCGGGACCGCCGGGTTTTTCTCATTCGCTACTGTCGCTGCCTTATTCACTGTTTTGATGTGGGGCGGGTCGTCGATGGCGACCAAGCTGGGCACCGGCTCAATGGATGGTTTCACCCTGGCGCTGCTGCGCATCATCGTGGCCGGACCGTTTGCCCTTTTACTCATTGCCGTCATGCGGCTGCGGCTGCCGTTGCATGCGGGTGACAGGCTCTATTTCATCGTTATCGCGGTCGCCGGTATGACCCTCGCGCCGCTCCTGTTCACGTTAGGTGTGCAATACACCACCGCCGGTCATGCCGCTGCCGCCAGCGCCTCGACCTCCATTTTCACCGGTCTTATCGACGCTGGCGCGCGCCGCCGCTGGCCCCGCCTGCGCTGGTGGATTGGTATCGCCATCGCCTTTTCCGGCGCCTTGATCTTGATCGGTGAAGCCATCGGGCTGGGGGCGACCGACGCGACCTGGCAGGGTGACCTGCTGGTGATCTCCGCTGCCATCGCCGGCTCGACGGGGTTCTATCTCGGAAGTCGGCTATCTATGCACTATGGCGCCCCAGCGGTTACCTTGTGGACCGTCGTTGCCGCGAGCGTTCTGTTGCTGCCCATTCTGTTTATCACCACGTCGTTTGCCGAGCTGTCGGAGATCACAGTGTTGAACTGGGCGGTCGTTTTTTATCTCGCTGCCGGCGCGTCAGTATTCGCCACCATCGCCTGGTACTTTGCGTTGACCCGCGGTGGCATCGGTCGCATGGCCGTGTGGCAGTTTGCGCTGCCAATTGTCGGTGTCGCCTTAGCGGCGATCATTCTGGGCGAACCTGTGACATTACTGCTGGTTGTTTCCGTTGCGGTAATATTGTCGGGTATAGGATTAGTCCAGCGGCGCTAGCGGCGCCGAAATCCTCGCACGCAATATGCAAAACGATAAAGCCATACGCCTTTACACGATCGCGCTCGCCGCGGTCGTCCTCTATGGCCTGACGCCGTTTTTCACCAAGATCGCCGTAGGCACGGCCGAAGGTGTCACGGTCGGGGCGTTGCGCGCGATCGTTGCGTCGCCGCTCGCCCTCGCCGCAATCGTGGTGTGGCGTATGCCCTTGCCATGGCGCGGCAACGACAAATGGCTGCTGATTATATCCGGGGCCGGCGGTCTCGCGGCGTTCCCGATCCTGTTTAGTTGGGGCGTGCAGTTGACCACCGCCGGCCACGCGGCGGCCGGCACAGCATCCGGTGCGGTCATGGCCGGCGTATTGGCCGCCTGCCTCGACCGGCGTTGGCCCACCTTGTACTGGTGGAGCGGCATCGCGGTCGGCTTCGCTGGCGCGTTGTTACTGATCTGGGAGGCGGTCGGTCTCGATGTCGCGGGCGTAACCTGGCAGGGCGACGCCCTGGTATTTGCCGGCATGTTCGCCGGCGTCGTCGGCTATATCGCCGGCGCGCGCCTGACCCGGCGGGCAAGCGCCACGGCGGTGACCATGTGGAGCGTTTGCGTCGCCGCGATCCTGCTGTGGCCGGTGTTGGCGTGGCAGTCGAGCCTAGAGGAACTTGCCGCCATCGATGTTGCCGGTTGGGCGGCGATCTGTTCGCTCGCCTGGGGTACCACGATTGGCGCCTACATTCTGTGGAACCGAGCGCTGGCCGACGGTGGGGTCGCACGCATCGGCTCGCTGCAACTGTTACAACCCGTTGTCGGTATCAGCGTGGCGCCGCTGTTCCTGGGCGAGCCGTTCACGCTGCCGCTGGCATTGGCGACTGTGACTACGCTCGTCGGGGTGGTGCTGGTGCAGCGGCGAAAAAAAGTAGAAAAACCGCCGCGGATCCGGCCGTAAACCATTGAATCCATAGGTAAATAGAAAAAATCCCGGTTCGGTCGCTGATTAAGACAAGACCGCAAGAAGCGGGTGGTTGCGCGACCGGCCGCTGCCTAAATTCGCTCCCATGAGCTACTTTCATAATCCTCCGTCGGGTCCGATCACCAGCGGCTTTGTGTCCCGGATTGGCACCAGTCAATGGCGGGCACGTCTCGCTCCCTTGGCGGTTTTCCAACTGCTAGCGACCTGGGCCGAGCGGGCGCGGAGGCGCCGGGAACTGGCCCAGTTGGACGACCGTCAGCTGCGCGACATTGGCGTATCGCCGATCGAGGTCCGGCGTGAGATAATCAAACCGTTCTGGAGCGAATAGAACAATGACGGCTTTACAAGACCTAATCCCGGCAAACGATCCCGAGGCGGCCATGGATGACCGCAACTATCGGCGCATGCAACGGGTTCTGCGCTGGCTCAGCGAGCACTACACCGAACAGCCCTCGCTCGAAGACACCGCCGCGGTGATCGGCTTGGGGCCGCATCACTTCCAGCGCCTGTTTACCCGCTATGTCGGGGTCAGCCCGAAAAAGTACGTGCAATACCTCACGCTGGAGCACGCCAAGCGCAGCCTGGCCGCCTCGGCGAGCGTATTGGATGCGGCGTTTGACGCCGGCTTGTCGGGACCGGGCCGACTGCACGATTTGTTCGTTACCCACGAGGCCTTGTCGCCGGGCGAATGGAAGTCCCAGGCCGAGGGGCTCGATTTGCGCTATGGCTGGCACGACAGCCCGTTCGGCGACTGCCTGATCGTCGCTTCCTCGCGCGGGGTCTGCGGTCTGGCGTTCGGCGAGCAGCAGGACCGCCCGCGCGCCTTCGAGAACCTGGCGCGCAGTTTCGGCGGTGCGCGCCTGACCTGGGACACCCCGGC
>JBFKGW010000138.1:0-6954 GCA_041633145.1 Alphaproteobacteria bacterium | reverse complement strand
GCGGCGGTCCCGGCATCGGGGTTTCCGGCGCCAATTGGTCGCTGCGGCCGGCCGGTTTCGGGCCCGGCGGCGCCGGCCGCGGAAACGGCGGCTTGTAGCGGAAGCCGCCGGGGCAATCGATACTGCCGAGCAGCATCTGCAGCAGGTGGATCGCGCGGCAGGTGTGGAAACCGTTCGAGTGAGCGGAGATGCCACGCATAGCGTGCATCGATACGGGGCGCCCGACCATCTTGTCGTGGCGGCGGCCGGCCCAGTCGGTCCAGGCCGTGTCGATTTCGATGGTCTGCTCGAAGGCGGCGTGCGCCAGCTCGGCGGCGATCCGCCGGATCGTCGCCGCGTCGATGCCGGTGCGCTCGGCAACGACGTCGGGCGCATATTGCGGGTCGCCGTAGCGGTCCAACAGCAATTGGAAGGCCGGCACGGCGGTGCCGTTGAACTCGCCGCCGCCCAGTTGCCCGAGCTCGAAACTGCCGTGCAGCGCCGGCGCGATATCCGCTGCCAGAGCGCTGGCTAGTTTGCCGGTCGTTTGGTCGACCGCCAGCGGATTGCCATCGGCGTCGCGCACGAACAAACCGTCATGGGCCTCGCCCGGCGCCTGGTAGACCAGCCAGGGCGCGTTGGTGTAGCGCACCAGATAGTCCAGATCGACTTGGCCGGCGCGCAGCAGCTCGTGCACCAGCGCCAAAACGAACAGACCGTCGGTTCCCGGCCGCACGCCGAGCCATTCGTCGGCGATCGCCGAATAGCCGGTGCGCACCGGATTGACGGAGACGAACTTGGCGTCGCCTTTCCCCTTGAGTTTGCCCAAGCCGGCCTTGATCGGATTGGAATCGTGGTCCTCGGCGACCCCGAACATCAGGAAATAGCGTGTGCGTTCCCAGTCGGGCTCGCCGAACTCCCAGAACGAACCACCGATGGTGTAGAGCCCACCGGCGGCCATGTTGACCGAGCAAAATCCGCCGTGGGCGGCATAATTGGGCGTGCCGAACTGGCTGGCCCAGAAACCGGTGAGACCCTGGCTTTGATCGCGGCCGGTAAAGAACGCCAGCTTACGGGGGTCGGTGCGGCGCACATCGCCGAGCCATTCGGTGGCGGTCGCCAGGGCTTCGTCCCATTCGATTTCGACGAATTCGTTGGAGCCGCGAGGGCCGACCCGTTTGAGCGGCTTCGACAGCCGGGCCGGCGAATAATGCTGCATGATGCCGGCCGAGCCTTTGGCGCACAGCACCCCCTTATTCACTGGATGGGCGCGGTTGCCTTCGATGTAGCGGATCGCGCCGTCGCGCAGGTGAACCTTGATGCCGCAGCGGCAGGCGCACATGTAGCAGGTCGTCGTTTTGACCTCGTCTGATACCGGCGGCGAGGTGTCGACGATCTCAAGCGCATCGAAGCGGCGGGTGACATCGGGCATCAGGCTATGCACTCAGGGTTGGGGCTAGGTGAGGGTATCGATCTGATCGTTGGTCAGTCCACCCGGCACGATCGTGACCGGAATGCGCAATTTGCCGATGATCTTCTTCATCAAAAACGTAATCAGAGGGCCGGGGCCGCGTTTACCGGTTGCTGCCGCCAAAACGAGAATACGGATCTGGCTGTCCTCCTCGATCAACTGAAGCAGCGCCGACTTGGTGTCGCCCTCTTTGATGTAGAGGATCGGCATTTCGCCGCCCATCAGCTCGGTTACGGTCGCGGCGTGTTCCTGCAGCAATTGCTCGGCTTCGTCACGCGCTTCTTCGCGCATCAAATTACCGATCGCCGCCCAGTGCTGGAAATCGGCTTTGCGCACGACGCGCAGCAACCCAACACGGCCGCCGGTGCGTTTTGCCCGCCGGCTGGCGAACCGAAGCGCGACCTGCATTTCCGGCGTGTTGTCGACGACCACGAGAAAGACGTTCGGTTCGCTGGTATCGGCGCCGCGGCTTGTCGGTGCGGTTTCCGCTGTTTCGAGGGGCGTTTGATCGGTCATGGCTGGCTCAGACGTTCCGGAAGACAATGCCGGCAAACCAGCCTGCGGCCAAGGCGATCAAAATCGCGATTACACCGTAGATTGCCGCCTGTTGGTTCGCGAATTCGAACACGGTGGCCTCGAAGCCGGTTTTGCGTACCTGCAAGGGCGTATCCGTGCGGTCGATGATGGCGCCGTCGGCGACCAAATAAACGGTTGCCGTGTAAACGCCGGTGGGCACGCTCGAAGGGAGTTCCACTTGCGTGCGGAAAAGCCGATTTTGCATAAGTTTGATCTCGCCCAACTCGGCGTTAAACAATCCGACACGCTGCTTATTGCGGATGAGGGCAGCGTTGAACGCGGCTATGTCTTCCTCCGACGCCGAATTCACCGGCCGCAGCGCTAGATTTTCGGCACCGATTTGTTCGCGCGCCAGTACCGCTTCCGGCAACAATTCGTCGAGCGGGCGCGAGGCGGCGACGTGATAAAAGCCCGGTACCTTTTCGAAAACGAGACTATCGGCGTTGAGCCAAACGCCGCCGACGCGCGCCTTGCGGCGGACCACAACCTGGCTTTCCGGCGCGCGCACAACGACGATGATGTCGCCGGCGCCGGCCGTCGCGCCAAACAGCAACACCTCGGTGCCGATAAAACCTGTGGTGATGGCGATCAGGTCTTCGCTGAGGTCGGCGATCAACGGCGACGCGTCAGGCGCTTCCTGCTCGGGCGACTGGCTGTGCGCCGGCGGGCCCGCGACGCCAACCGCGATGAAAAAGACGAACGCTATGTGGCGAATTTTTCTCATCCGCCGAACCCGGAAATTTCGCTGATCGAGAATAGATCGGCAGGCGTCGACACCAAGTCGTAGGCAATCTTGGCGCAGACCGCGAGGACCATCAGCGCGAGCAGTCCGCGCAGCTGCTCGCCGCGCAGCCGGCCGCCGACTTTGGTTCCCAATTGCGCACCGATCACCGCACCCGTCAGCAGCAGCAGCGCCAGCACAATGTCGACCGTCTGGTTCGTCGTCGCCTGCAGGAAGGTGACGTTCGCGGTGACGAAAATGATCTGAAACAGGGATGTTCCGACAACGACGGCGGTCGGCATGCCGAGCAGGTAGATCATCGCCGGTACCATGATGAAGCCGCCGCCGACGCCCATGATCGCTGCCAAAATGCCGACAAAGAAGCCGATGCCGATCGGCAGCAGCGCGCTGATATACAGGCGCGAGCGGCGAAAGCGCATCTTCAGCGGCAAGCCGTGCAGCCAGGTATGCTGGTGGAGCTTGCCACGCGTGGCGGTTCCCGCTTGGTGACGCAGCATCGTCCGTGTGCTTTCCACCAGCATTAAGGTGCCGATGGCGCCGAGGAACACCACATAGCTCACTGCGATCAGCAGCTCGACCTGGCCCAGTTGGCGCAACAGCGTGAAGATGCCCACACCGATAGCCGAGCCGGCGAAGCCGCCCAACGTCAGCACTACGCCCATTTTGAAGTCGACGTTGCCGCGCCGCATGTGCGCCAGCGCGCCCGACACCGAGGCGGCGACGATCTGGTTGGCTTCGCTGGCAACGGCGACGGGCGGGGGGATGCCGATGAAGATCAGCAGCGGCGTCATCAAAAAACCGCCGCCGACGCCGAACAAGCCCGACAGAAAACCGATGCCGCCGCCCAATCCTAAGATCAGGAACACATCGACCGACATTTCTGCGATCGGCAGGTAAATATTCATCGATCGGCCAATTGTTGCCGCGGGTTCGGGTTATCCGGTTTCAACTACTTGCGCCACTCTCCACCGGCAAGCCTGCCGCCGTCCACGCCAGCAGGCCGCCGGCCATGCGATAAAATTCCCCCTGGTAGCCGGCGGCGATCAAGCGTTCGGAAGCGACGCCACAGCGCTGTCCGCTGCGGCACTGGAAGATTAGCTTTTTATTTTCCGGCGGCGCGATTGCACTGGGGTTGAACTGCGAGAGCGGCATCAGCGTCGAGCCAACGATATGCGCTTCGGCGTATTCGTGCGGTTCGCGTACGTCGACAAGGTAGGCGGTGCCGTTTTCGAGTTTTTCCTGTACTTCCGCCGGATCAAGGAACGTTACTTGCTGCGTCATTTGGGTCGGGCCTTGGGGTCTAGGGTAAAACTTCGGCGCTGTCGGTAGAAGGCCCCTGCGGCACGATGCCGGCTCAGGTGCCCGATGCGCTGCGCCGTCCCGCGTTGGAAGTCGCGCGCGCTGTAGGAGAGTCGTCGGAACAATAGAGTTTGTACAAGGTCTGCAAGACTGCGTCGGCCTCGGGACTGGCGACCGAGTAATAGATCGTTTGCGCTTCGCGCCGCGTCTGCACCAGGTTATCGCGGCGCAGGCGGGCGAGATGTTGCGACAATGCGGACTGGCTGAGGTCGACCAACCGCTCCAATTCGCCCACCGACTTTTCGCTTTGGCTCAAATGGCACAGGATCAAAAGCCGCCTGTCGTTCGCCAACGACTTGAGCAGCCGGGTTGCTTGCCCGGCCTTGTCAGTGAGCGCGTTGATGTCCATAAAATTAGTATATTCGCATATTAGAAAAACGGTCAATCAAGGAAGCGCAGTTTGGGCTTGCGAGAGGGCGCAATAGGCGCACTATCATGACCACACGTTGAATAAAGCCAGTCGGACCGAACCATGGACGTACTCGACACTACCGGCCTCAAATGTCCCCTGCCGGTCTTGAAGGCTAAGAAGGCGCTGAAAGCGATGGCCGCCGGCGACCGCTTGAAAGTGATCGCCACCGACCCAGGGGCGATGAAAGACTTTCATCATTTCTGCGAGGCGACCGGCGACACCCTGGAAAGCGCGAGCGAGGAAGACGGCGTGTTGACCTTCGTCATCAGCAAAGCGGGATGAGTTTCCGATGAAGGTAGATGGCGTCGCCTATCGGACGATCTGGTGCGACGATGATGGCTGGTCGGTGCGGATCATCGACCAGACCCGGCTGCCCCACCATTTCGAGATCGTATCGTTGACCTCGCTAGAGGCGGCGGCGCAGGCGATCCAAACGATGATGGTGCGCGGCGCGCCGCTGATCGGCGCCACCGCAGCCTACGGCATGGCGTTGGCGATGCGCGAGGACGCTTCCGACGCGGCCCTCGAGGCCGCTTATGAAACGCTGATGGCGACCCGCCCGACCGCGGTCAATCTGCGCTGGGCGCTCGACGGCATGCGCGCGCGATTGCGCAACCAGCCGCGTGATGCGCGCGTTGCCATCGCCTACCGGCGCGCCGCCGAAATCTGCGACGAGGATGTCGCGATCAACAGCGCCATCGGCGATTACGGCCTCGCCCTAATCCGAGATGCCTACACCGCGGCGGGCGAGGCCCGCCCGGTCAACGTGCTGACCCATTGCAACGCCGGCTGGTTGGCGACGGTCGATTGGGGCACCGCGCTGTCGCCGATCTACAAGGCGCATGATCTGGGCATCCCGGTCCATGTATGGGCCGATGAAACGCGGCCGCGCAACCAGGGCGCGGCGCTGACCGCCTGGGAGCTCGGCCGCCACGGTGTATCCCACGCCGTGATCGCCGACAATGCCGGCGGCCATTTGATGCAGCACGGCCTGGTCGATCTGTGTATCACCGGCACCGACCGCACCACGGCGCGGGGTGATGTCGCCAATAAGATCGGTACCTATTTGAAAGCGCTGGCGGCGCACGATAACGGCGTGCCGTTCTATGTGGCGCTGCCGTCACCGACGATCGACTGGTCAGCCGCCGACGGTCTAACCGACATTCCGATTGAGCAGCGCGACGAAACCGAAGTCACCCATATTGCCGGTCGTGCGCCGAGCGGCGAAGTCGTTGATGTGCAGCTCACGCCGGACGGCACGCCGGCGGCCAATTACGCTTTCGATGTCACCCCGGCACGCCTGGTCAGCGGGCTGATCACCGAACGCGGCGTTTGCGCGGCCAGTGCCGACGGCTTGGCGAGGCTGTTTCCAGATCACACCAGCAGCGCGGCGCCGGATTAGTCCCTTCGGGGGAATCTATTCGGCAGGGATCGGCGGCAGCGACTTCAGGTAGGTCGCGATCGCCGTGACGTCTTCCTCGGTCAGCTTGCCGGTGGCGTCCTCGATCACGTCGGTCATGGCGCCGCCGGCGAAGTCAAAGTCGGGATTTTGGCCGATCTGCAAAAATGTCACTACATCGTCGACTGTCCATTCGCCGATGCCCTTTTCCATATGGCCGGTGATGTTGGGAACCGGTTTGTTATCCGGTCCCTTTGGATTGCCGGAAAAGGCGCGGTCGCGCTGCATCGCGCCGAACAGGTTGCGCGGTGTGTGGCACTCACCGCAGTGGCCGGGTCCGTTGACGATATAAGCGCCACGGTTCCAAGCGGCGCTTTGTGAGGGGTCAGTAGCCACGGAATCAACCTTTATTACCAATGAAGCCGGTTCGAAGAACAAAGCCCGCCAAAAAAACATACCGGTGCGCACGCTGAACGGAAAACGCAGCTTGTGCTCGGGCACCTCGTTGCGCACTGGCTCAACCGTGTCGAGATACGCCTTGAGATCGATCATATCTTGCAAAGACATGCGGGTATATGAAGTGTAGGGAAAGGCTGGGTAGTAGGGTTTTCCTTCTGGCGATTTTCCCTCGAGTAGGGCTCGCACGAAGTCTTCTTCGCTCCAGTTGCCGATCCCGGTTTCCGGGTCCGGCGTAATGTTGGGTGGAAAGAACGAGCCAAACGGCGATTTCAGTTCGCGCCCACCGGCGAGAAATTTGCCGCCTTTTGGCGCGGTATGACAGGTAACGCAACCGGCCAAGCGTAATATGTAAGCGCCGCGTTCGGGGTCGCCTTTGTAATCTTTGAAATCCGTCCAGACGACGACGTACTCGTCGCGCTCAGCATCGCCTGTGCTTTGTGCTGCGGCGGGCTCGGGCTGCAGACTAGCGATAACGAAAAGCAAAACGAACAAAATCAGGCGCATGAGCTTTTATAAAAGAAAACGGCCGCCAGAAGAATTCCCGGCGGCCGTTGGTC
>JBFKGW010000137.1:0-6955 GCA_041633145.1 Alphaproteobacteria bacterium | reverse complement strand
TGATGGTCGATCGCATTGTCACCCGACCGATCCGCGGCGTCGTTGCGGCGCTCAAGGCGGTGACCGGCGGCGAGATGGACGTCGAGCTGCCAGATAAGCGGCGCGACGAGATCGGCGATCTGTCCGATGCGGTCACCGCATACCGGGACGGTATCCTCGAGCGCGAACGGCTGCAGGAGCAGGCGAACGCAGAAAAAGAAGAGCTCGAGCGCAAGGCCGCAGAAGAAAAACACGCCACCACGGAAAAGATGGTTTCCGAGTTCGAGGGCAGCGTCGGCAGCATAATCACCGGGCTGGCCGATGTGGCGGACGAGATGAAACGTTCGGCCTCGGCGATGACTGCGGCGGTCGAAGAGTCGATGCAACGCGCCGCAACCGTCGCCTCTGCCTCGGAAGAGGCTGATAGCAACGTCCAGACCGTGGCGTCGGCGACCACCGAGCTGTCGGCGTCGATCGAGCAAATTACCGGTCAGGCGGCGCAAAGTAAGGATATGGCGACCAACACGGTGATGCAGGCGCAGGCGACCAACCAGAAAGTCGAAAATCTGGCATTGGCGGTCGAGAAGATCGGCAACGTGGCAGGCCTGATCAACGATATTGCTGAACAGACCAACCTGTTGGCGCTCAATGCGACGATCGAGGCGGCGCGCGCCGGCGAAGCCGGCAAGGGCTTTGCCGTTGTCGCCTCGGAAGTGAAGGCGCTGGCGAGCCAGACAGCCGGCGCCACCGAGGAAATCACCTCGCTGATTGGCGAAGTGCAGGATTCGACCGGCGAGGCGGTCACGGCGATCAAGGGGATCGGCGACGCCATCAGCGAGATCAGCAATGTGGCGTCGATGATCGCCACCGCTGTCGACAGCCAGGGCTTGGCCACTCAGGAAATATCGAAGAGTGTGGAGAGCGCTGCCCAAGGCAGTCAGGACGTCTCGAGCAACATCGCCGAGGTGTCGCGCGTCTCCAGCGAGGCGGGTGAGTCGGCGCAGAGCGTCCTTGCTGTCTCCAAGCAGCTCAGCGAGCAGTCAGCGACCCTGCGCGACGCGGTGTCCGAATTTATCCAGCGGGTGCGCGCCGCCTGATCGCACTCTGTCGGCGGTCACGCCGACGCCACCCAATCGGCTCTACTTTCAGCCCAAATTAAGGCCCGCGCGGCGTTTGACATGGCCGCGCAGATGCCTATATTGCGCGCTTCTTCCTGGGAATGTGGACCGGCCTGAGGGGCCGTCTCCCGTGCAACGCCGCTCATTTCGCGGCAGCGCGCCTACCGGGACAACAAAATAGAATCCAAAAGGTGCCAACCGATGACGAAACGTCATTCCTCGAAGTACAAGATCGACCGCCGGCTCGGCGTCAATTTATGGGGCCGGCCGAAGAGCCCCTACAACCGCCGCGAATACGGCCCTGGCGAGCACGGCCGCCGGCGCAAGAAGCCGTCCGATTACGGCCTCCACCTGGCGGCCAAGCAGAAGCTGAAAGGCTATTACGGCAATATCGGCGAGAAGCAGTTCCACCGCTATTACGAAGAGGCGGTGCGCCGCCGCGGCGATACCGGCCAGAACCTGATTGAGCTGCTCGAGCGCCGGCTCGACGCCGTGATTTACCGCATGAAGTTCGTGCCCACGGTGTTCGCCGCGCGCCAGTTCGTCAATCACGGCCACGTGCTGGTGAACGGCAAACGGGTCAACGTTCCCTCCTACAGCGTTAAGGACGGCGATGTCATCGAGGTGCGGGAAAAATCGCGCGAGATCCCCATAGTGCTGGAGGCCAGCGCATCGGCGGAACGCGATTTGCCCGACTATGTGGACGTCGACCTCGACCGCCTGCGCGGCAGCTTCGTGCGCGGTCCCAGCTTGGCCGACGTGCCCTATCCGGTGCAGATGGAGCCCAACCTGGTTATCGAGTACTACTCGCTCTAACCGCCGACGAATTCAAAAAGGGCCGCCTCCGGGCGGCCTTTTTCAATTCTTGCGGAGCTCTGTTAGTACGGCGTCGATGCTCGGCGGTGTTCGGTGATTTTGATGCGAAAACCGTCGGGCGACGGTTCCAGCGGGGTCAATTACCAAAATCATCGGGTGGGCAATGTTGTAGCCATAGCTGCCGACCGGATAGCTCTCGTTCACCAGACCAAAGCTGCGAATGATCTCGGACTTGGGGTCGGCGAGAACCGGATACTTTATTTTCCGGCGTTTGGCGAAGCGCGTTAAGGCCGGCACGTCATCGAACGTTATGCCGGCGACCTCGTAACCGAGCGCCCTGAATTCATCGATCCTATCGTTCCAGGCGACCGCCTGGATAATGCAGGGGGTTCACCATTCGAACGATCGTGAGAACAACACGATCAGACCGTTCTTACCTGTTAGCGATGAGAAACTGCGGATCTCATTATTCTGATCGGCTGCCGTGAGCTGGTGGGGGATCGAGGTCCCGACGGCGGGGCCTTTATCGAGCGTATCTAAGTCGCTCGCCGCCAACGCAGCGGACTGCGGCAGCATCAGCGACAGCGCGACAAAGGCTACGCCTGCAGCGTTGCGGACGAAAAACTTGGACGTAGACAACATTAACGGCCTCAAAACGATGCTGGGTATAGCGCGATTATGGAGAAGTAAACACTAGGTTTAGCTGTTTATTCCCAATTTAATTTTCTGCGTGCCGGGGTGCGCAATGGTGGCCGCCTCCGCACCTGCTGGCGCTTTTGGTGGTTCGATAGTTGAGCGTCTTAAGCGCGCCGGGGCGCGCTTTCTTACTCTTTGCGTAACTCTGCCAGAACGAGGTCGAGGTCCGGCCGGCGCACATAGCCGGCGCGCGAGAATCGGTGGGTGACGGTGCCGTTGGCGTCGAACACGATGACGATGGGGTGGGCGACGCCGTGGGCGTAGCTGCCCGGCGGATAGTCCTGGTTGAGCAGGCCGAAGGCGCGAATGACCTCGGAGTTGGGGTCTGCCAACACCGGATATCTTATTCTGCGGCGCTTGGCGAAGCGCGATAGCTGGTCGACCGAATCATAGGTGACCGTCGCGACCTCGTAGCCCAGCGATCTTACTTCTTCGATCCTTTCGTTCCAGGCGACCGCCTGGATGATGCAGAAGGGTCACCAATCGAACGATCGAGAGAACAGCAGGATCAGGCCGCGCTTGCGCTTCAGCGACGCGAAGTCGCGCACCTCGTTGAACTGGTCGGCCACGGTGAGCGGGTGCGGCAGCGACGCGCCCACCTTCGGTCCCTTGTCGAGGACATCGAGATCATTATTCGAGGTGGCGTCATGGGGCGGCCACGTCAGGAACAAGACGACCAGGCCCACGCCCAACAGACCGCCGAGGAAATACTTCGAAGAGAACACGGACCGCTCCCGGGTAACGGTTACCAACGCGGCGCAATTATAGATATGTGGTCGCCAACCGGTGGTCGCTTTTACAACACAATATATTGAACACGGGAGCTGCCGGTCAGGCCGCTTTGCGCCGGCGGCTGCGCTTGGCGGCGGGAGCCCTCAAGGGCGCCGGCACGCCGAGCTTCTTGTTTGATTTCGAGACTTTGGACTTCGTTTTGCTGAGATGCAGCGCCCCCATTTTGTTGAGCGCCTCACCCTTGCGGTAGCGCCGCCGCGCCTTGGCGGAACCGTAGAACGGTTCCAGATCGTCGTTTTCGGTGGCCGCGAACTGCACCTCGATCTTGTTGCCGTCGGGGTCGAACACGTTGACCTGGCGCAGGTTGATCTCGTCCAACGGCACCACATTGTAGGGCGCGTCGTGCTTGCGCAATTTGGCCTGAAAGCGCTTCATCGAGCCGGTGCTGCGCAGCGCGAAATGTTCAACCTGCGCTTCGTTGGAACGGACGTTCCGCGGCGTCTCCACGAGGTGGACGATGGCGCGGCCGTTGCAGTAGTGCCAGGCGCCGCCGAACTCGAACGATGGGCGCTTGCCGCGCTTGAGGCCGAGGACGTTCTCGTAGAATTCCGACATTTCGTCCAGGCGCGCGGTGCGAATGTTTACGTGGTCGAGCCATGCCATGGTCATCGTTGTCGCCTCCCCTGCGGGCTTGTGTTTTTGGAGCCGTATATTGCGCTGGCCGGAGCGGCGTTTCAATGAGCTTGTGCGTCACACTTGGCGGGTGCGCCAGACCTCGCTGGTGTAGAGAAACAGCCCGGTCCACAACAGACCGAAGGTGACCAGCTCGCTGATGCCGAAGGTCTCGCCGAACAGCCACACGGCGAGCACCAAGTAGGTCGACGGGGTGAAATACTGGATCAGCCCGATCGTGGTCAGGCGAATGCGCCGGGCGCCGGCGGCGAATAGCAGCAGCGGCACGCCGGTGATCAGCCCGGCGGCGACGAGCAATAGATCGAAGTCGAGGTCGCGCGTGCCGAACGCGCCGGTGCCTTGCCAGTCGAGCCACAGCAGAAACGCCAGGCTGAACGGCGACAAGAGCAGGCATTCGATGAACAGGCCGACCGCGCTGCCGGCGCTCACGGTTTTGCGCAGCAAGCCATAGAGGCCGAAGGTGACGGCGATGGTCAGCGCGATCCACGGCAGGCTGCCGTAAGCGATCAACTGGCTGGTCACCGCGCCGGTCGCCAGCGCGACCGCGACCCATTGGGTCGGGCTCGGCCGCTCACCGAGGAATACAAAGCCGAGCACCACGCTGACCAAGGGGCTCAAGAAGTAGCCCAGGCTCGAGGCGACCAGTTGTTCGCTCACGATCGAGAAGACGTACATGCCCCAGTTGACGCTGACCAAACTGGCGCTCAAGAACAGCGTCGCGAAGACCCGCCGGCTCGACAGCGCGGCGACGACCGCCGGCCACTGCCGTCCAATGGTCAGAACGACCAGCAGGAACACCACGCACCAGACGATACGGTGGGCGATGATTTCGACCGGCCCGAGGCCGCCGAGCGCGCGGAAATAAAACGGCGTGAAGCCCCAAATCAAAAACGCCGCCACGGCGAAGCCGAGACCGGCGGTCTCGTCGCGCGACAGCGCACGCTTAGTTGGCAGTTCGGGCGGGATCGGAGACAGGGTAGGGGCTCGACAGGTTACCGGAAAGTTACACACGGAAGACTAACTATAGGCACCTCATCCTGAGGAGCCCTTTCGCCTCGCCCTTCGAGACGGGTCTTGCGGCCCTCCTCAGGATGAAGCGAAAGGGCGTCTCGAAGGATGAAGTGAATTCAACGCCCAAGTCTAATTCATTACGCACAAATGACCGCGAACCCTAACGGATTGGGCGCGCACCGCAAGCACAACGGACCGCGGCAGCCGCGGTCCGTTCAAATACGTTCGTTTTTGACCACCTACCAACACGAGAGTTCGGCAACCGTAAACGCAAATCTTCCAACGTCCGCTTTTGGTGGTAAACCGACGGTAACTGGCGGTGGGCGCTAGCGGCTGCTTTTGCCAAAACTTGCCGTGGTGACGCATTGCCGTCGGCATGAATGGCCATGCACGAGCGGCAATTTCCGTGCTAGGTGTCCGATGCCGCGCCGCTCAGTCCGGTAATGCCAACCTCATCTCTCGGACGGATTCGTCTGAAATTGATCAAGCCTGCCAACCTCGCGATTTAAGGAGCACGCTATGCAGCAGTTTTTCGATCCAATAGTCCAAATCTGGGAGCAAGTGCTGACGCATCTGGGCAGCCCGCAGTTTTATGTCCAGATCGCCATTGTTATTGTCGCCTTGGCGGTGGCGTGGACTATTTCCTCTTATCTACGGACGCACGTAAAAATCTTCCGTGAAGAACCTCAGCCGGGCGCGTTTTACGAAATTCTCGCAGCGGTCCACAATGCCCGCGAACTGGTGCCGCCGATCAGCGCCGCCATTGTGCTGGGCATCGCCACGCCGATCACCGCCAGCCTGGTCGGCGATGCTTGGTTGGTCAGGGCTGCGCAGGGCGCCGCCTTTATTTTTCTGGTCTACAGCCTGGCCCGCCATTTCATCCAAAGCGCGGCGATCGTCACCGTGCTGAAATGGATCAGCCTGCCGATCGCACTGTTGTTCATGGTTGGCTTGCTCGACGACGCAACGGCCTACTTGGATGGGATTTCGGTCGAGGTCGGCAACATACGCATTACGGCGTACGCGGTATTGCGAACCCTGGTTTTCGGCGTCGTATTGTTCTGGCTTGGTCGGGCCTCAAACCAGACAGGCACGCGGGTGATTCGCACCCAAGAGAGGCTCGATGCCGGCACGCGCGAGGTCATTGCCAAGCTGTTCCAGATCGGCGTTTTCGTGCTGATCTTCTTGCTGTTGATCAATGTGATGGGCATTGATCTGACGGCGCTTGCGGTGTTCGGCGGCGCGTTGGGTGTTGGCCTCGGCTTCGGCTTGCAGCAGATCGCATCCAACTTCATCTCCGGTCTGATTATCCTGCTCGACCGATCGATCACCATTGGTGACTACATAGAACTCGAAGATGGCCGCTCGGGAACGTTGCGCGAATTGACCATGCGTTCGGCCACACTCGAGACGTTCGACGGCAAGGACATCATGGTGCCCAATGAATCGTTCATCACGACGTCGTTCGTCAATTGGACGCACAACAACAAAAAACAGCGCTATGCGTTGAATTTTCAAGTCGCCTACAAGACCGATCTCGAGGCGCTGTTCGATATCGTGCGCGAGATTGTGGCGAGCCATCCCATGGTCTTGAGCGGTGACGACCTGCCAATCGCGGAACGGCCCGACGCGGAAATACAAAGCTTCGATGATCACGGCATCACCATTCTCGTCGAGTTTTGGATGGAAGGTATCGACGATGGTGACAATCGTGTCGGCGCGGATCTGCTGATGATGATCTGGACCGCGCTCAAGGCCCATGGCATCGAGATACCGTTCCCGCAGCGCGAGGTCAGAGTGCTGGGAGAAGTCAAAACAACGAACGGCGCTGGCGACCAGAACGGCGCGTCGCCGGTGCCCGCGGCTTGAACCGGGCGGCGGCATCGCAGACCACCGCGCGCCCTGCGCGC
>JBFKGW010000136.1:0-6963 GCA_041633145.1 Alphaproteobacteria bacterium | reverse complement strand
CTATTCTGAGCTCACCGCCAGCGCGCGAGCAGCCGATGTCGACCTCCATCGAGGGTTCGGTGAACGGAAAGTGGCTTGGCCGGAAGCGAACCGGCAAATCGGGAATGCCGAAAAAGGCGCGGCAGAAATCGATAATGGCGCCCTTGAGGTGGCCCATGTGGGTGGTCTCGTCGACCACCAGCGCTTCGATCTGGTGGAACATCGGCGTGTGGGTGGCATCGGAATCGCTGCGGTAGGTGCGTCCCGGCGCAATCACGCGGATCGGCGGCTTGGTGCTTTCCATGGTGCGGATTTGCACCGGCGAGGTGTGCGTGCGCAGCAGCAAGCGCGATCCGTCCTCGCGTTCGGGCAAGTAAAACGTGTCGTGCATTTGCCGCGCCGGGTGCTCGGGCGGAATATTGAGCGCGGTGAAATTGTGGAAATCGTCCTCGATGTCGGGTCCCTCGGCGACGGCAAACCCCATTTCGCCGAAGATCGCGACGCATTCCTCCATCGCCTGGCTCACCGGGTGGATGCGACCCTCCGGCCGCGGCCGCACCGGCAGCGTGACGTCCATCGTCTCGCCCGCGATGCGGGCTTCCAGGGCAAGCGTTTCGAGGTCGAGCTGGCGCGCCGAGATCGCCGCCGCCACCGCGTCCTTGACCCGGTTGAGCTCCTGGCCCGCCGCCTTTCGGGCGTCGGCCTCGAGTCCGCCGAGGCCCTTCATCTGTTTGGTGATGCGCCCTTTGCGCCCCAGCGCCGAAACCCGCACGGCCTCAAGCGCTTCCAGGCTATCGGCCGCCCCTACCTCGGCCAGTAGCGTCGACTCGAGCTCCGTCACATCGGGCGTCGTCATCGCGATATCCAAGTGGCCCGCCGGGCCGAAGTCAGGCCGACTCGTCGAGAGCCGCCTGCGCCTGATCGACCAGCGCTTTGAACGCCTCGGGTTCCTTGACCGCCAGATCGGCAAGAATTTTGCGATCGAGTTCGACGCCAGCCTGTTTGACGCCGTTCATGAACTGCGAATAGGTCAAACCGTGCTGGCGCGCACCGGCGTTGATCCGCTGGATCCACAGAGAGCGGAAGTTGCGCTTCTTCACCCGCCGGTCGCGGTAGGCGTATTGCAGACCCTTCTCGACCCGCTCGAGGGCGACGCGATAGCTGGTCGAATTGCGCCCGCGGTAGCCTTTGGCCTGTTTTAAAACCTTCTTGCGTTTGGCGTGCCGATGCACGGTGCCGGTTGCACGAGACATGGTCTAACCCCTCTTCGAATAAGGCATAGTCGGCGCGACGATTTTCGCGTCGGCGCCCGACAACACACCGACCTTGCGCGCCTTGCGCTTCATCGATTGCGAGCGCTTGCGCATGCCGTGGCGCATGCCCGAGGGTTTCATGCGGATTTTTCCGGAGGCCGTAAAGCGGAATCGCTTCTTGGCCGACGACTTGGTCTTCATCTTGGGCATTTTGTCCTCGCATGTTTAAGAGGTATTGGCTCGACGGCTGGGCATGCCCTGGGGTTTAGGTGACCCCGGCCGCACCATCGCTTTGAAATCGCGCGGTTTATAACGGTCTCCTGAGGCAAACGCAAGCGCCGCTACAGGCGGTCTGGAATACCTCCGACGGGCCGCAAGGCAATTGAATCGCCTGCCCGTTAACCATTAAGGGAGGGAAATGAAACTATCGATTGGAGCCGGCCCGACCGCGCGTTTTGCGTTCGGTGGCACCGATAACCGCCGCGCGGCCGGCGAAGGTTCAAATCACCGCGGCGTCATCACCATAGTCAGCTGACGGCCTTCGAATTTCGGCATCTGCTCGACCTTGGCGATCTCATCCAATTCGTCGCGCACCCGCTCGAGCACTTGGGCGCCGAGTTCTTGGTGGGCCATTTCACGCCCGCGAAAGCGTAAGGTGACCTTGACCTTATCGCCATCACCGATAAACCGGCGGGCGTTGCGCATCTTCACTTCGTAGTCGTGAGTATCGATATTGGGCCGCAGTTTGATCTCTTTGACATCGATCGTTTTCTGCCGCTTGCGGGCGACATTGGCCTTTTTCTGCTCTTCGTATTTGAGCTTGCCGTAATCGATGATTTTGCAGACCGGGGGATCGGCGTTCGGCGACACCTCGACGAGGTCTAGACCCACACCGTAGGCCCGTTCGAGGGCTTCTGCGGTCGGAACAACACCGACTTGCTCACCATTCTCATCGACAAGGCGAATTTCGGCATTGTCGATGTCTTCATTTACCCGCGGTCCGGAGCGTTTCGGCGGGGTAACGTCTACTGGGCGTCTAGCGATCTATCTATCTCCTTGTAGTTACGACGGTAACTAATTTTCTCGCCGGCTATTTCGCAGCCGGACTAACAGCTTCGGCTATAAGGTGGCCGACCGCGTCATCTAAGGCAAGTATTTCCTGATCCTTCGATCCCAGACGGCGCACGGCGACTGTGCCGTTTTCGGCTTCGCGCTTGCCGACCACCAATATTGCGGGCACATGCGCGAGGCTGTGTTCGCGAACTTTATAGTTGATCTTTTCGTTGCGCAGATCGGTTTCGATGCGCAGGCCGGCCGCCCGGCACGCCGCCGCAACCTGTTCGGCATAAGCGTCGGCGTCGTTGGTGATGGTCGCGATGACGGCCTGAACCGGCGCCAGCCACACTGGGAAACGCCCGGCATAATGCTCGATCAGAATACCGATAAACCGCTCGAACGAGCCCAGGATCGCGCGGTGCAGCATAACCGGCCGGTGCTTTTCGCCGTCCTCGCCCACGTAGGACGCATCGAGGCGTTCGGGCATGACAAAGTCGACCTGTAGCGTACCGCACTGCCAATCGCGGCCGATTGCATCGCGCAGGACGAATTCCAGCTTGGGGCCATAGAAGGCGCCCTCGGCGGGGTTGAGGGTGTAGTCGAGGCCCGCCGCATTGGTCGCTTCGGTCAACGCCTTCTCGGCGCGGTCCCAGGTGGCGTCATCGCCGGCGCGCACCGGCGGACGGTCGGCGAACTTCACTTCCACGTCGGTGAAGCCGAAGTCGCGATAGACGCTCAACAGCAGTTCGCAAAACGCCTTGGTCTCCGAGACGATCTGATCTTCGGTGCAGAAAATATGGGCGTCATCCTGGGTGAACGCGCGCACCCGCATGATGCCGTGCAACGCGCCTGAGGGCTCGTAGCGGTGGCACGAGCCGAATTCGGCCATGCGCAACGGCAGGTCGCGGTAGCTGGTGGTGCCCTGCTTATAGATCTGCACATGGCAGGGACAGTTCATCGGCTTAACGGCGAGCACCCGGTCGTCGTCATCGTCGATAGTGAACATGTTCTCGCGGAACTTTTCCCAATGGCCTGAGCGTTCCCACAAGCTGCGGTCGACCAGCTGCGGCGTTTTGACTTCGATGTAACCGGCGTCGTCGAGGCGCGCGCGCATGTATTCCTCGCACACCCGGTAAAGCGTCCAGCCGTTGGCATGCCAAAACACCGAGCCAGCCGCTTCTTCCTGGATATGGAACAGGCCCATCTCGCGGCCGAGCCGGCGATGATCGCGCTTTTCGGCCTCTTCCAACTGGGTCAGATAGGCCTTCAGTTCCTTGGCGTCGCGCCAGGCGGTGCCGTAGATGCGCTGGAGTTGCTGATTGCGCGCGTCACCGCGCCAATAGGCGCCGGACACCTTCATCAGCTTGAACGCCGTACCCAGCCTGCCCGTCGACGGCAAGTGGGGTCCGGTGCACAGGTCGAGCCAGTCGCCCTGCCGGTAGATCGAGATTTCTTCGTCGCCTGGCAGCGTTTCGATATGCTCGGCCTTGTATTTTTCGCCGGCCTCGTTGAAGAAGCGGATCGCCTCGTCGCGCTCCCAGATTTCGCGCGCGATGGTTTCGTTGCGCTCGACGATCTCTTTCATGCGCGCCTCGATCTTCTCCAGATCGTCGGGCGTGAACGGCTCGTCGCGCACGAAGTCGTAGTAAAAACCGTTCTCGATGGCCGGCCCAAAGGTGATCTGGGTGCCGGGATAGAGCTCCTGCACCGCCTCGGCCATGACGTGGGCGGCATCGTGACGCAACAAGTCGTAGACCGTCTCGTCGTCGCTTTTCGCGGTCACGATTTCGACCGCCGCGTCACGATCGACGGCGGCGGCGAGGTCGGCCAGCTCGCCGTCGACCTTGATGGCGAGCGCGGCCTTCGCCAACCCTGGACCGATATCGGCGGCGATTTCCGCGCCGGTCACCGGCCCGGCAAAGTTGCGCACGCTGCCGTCGGGCAGAGTAATCCTAATTCCAGAACTTTCGGCGGCCTCAGCCATCATCGCTCCGTTATGCCCGCGTTTATATGAACGCGGCGTTAACCAATTTCCAGTGCCAGCTCATCGGGCTCCAGCACCGGGCCGATTTAACGCAAGCGCAGGGCCGCTTCAACCTCGTCGACGCTGAGTCCATCGAGCCGCGGGCGCCTGAGGATCGTCACAGCGGGGCCCCGTTGCGCGCACAACGCCGGATCGGAGGCGTGGGAAAACAACACCACCGACGGCGCGCCAGCGGTTGCGATCACGTGCATCGGCCCGGTGTCGTTGCCCACCGCACCGGCCGCACCGCGCGCCAGCTCGACGATATCCGCCATCGACGTTTCGTTGGTAAGATCGCGCGACCCGGTGCAAAAGGTCGCGATCGCCGTGGCCACCTGGGATTCCGCCGCACCGCCGATCACCACCGGCGTGACCGCCTTGGCGATCAACCGGCGGGCGAGTTCAGCGTAGTGGCCAGCCGGCCAGCGTTTTTCGGGCCGGTCCGGCGAACCGCCGGGCACCAAAAGCACATAAGGAGCCGTTAGTTCGAAGCGGCCAATGTCGGCGCTGAGTTTATCGAGATTGGGCGGCGGCACATCATCGATGCCGGCAATCGCCAGCTGTTCGGCCTGACGCTCGATGGTGTGGATAATATCGCGTTGCGGGTTGGTATGACGATGAGAGCAGCCACGGACGATCCCCGACCATTCAGGCTTCCGTCCGAAGCCGAACAGATAAAACAGGATCGCCGAGCGGTCGGAGGTCTGCAGGTCGTAGACCCGGTCGAACTTCGCCCGGCGTAAGCGTTTACGCAAGGCCAGCCAGCCGCGCAGGTCGCGCCAGGGCGGCCGTTCGTCGATCCAAATCTCGTCGAACCACCCGCCGGCGGTGGCAAAGTCGCGATAGGGCGGCGTTGTCAGCAAGGTGATGTGGGCGCCGTCATGGTGGCGGCAAATCGCTTCGAAGGGGCCGGTCGCCTGAACGAAATCGCCCATGGCGCCCAGCTTGATGACGAGCACGCGCTCGATCGGCCGACCCGATGGCATGTAACTAGGCCGACCGCCGCTGGCGCAGTTCGGCATAGATGTCGAGGGTGGCGGAACACATACCGGTTTTCGAGTAGTGCTGGCGGACATGGCCGATTGCGATGTCCGCCATCCGCGCTCTAGCATTGGCATCGATCGCCAACGCGCTCGACAAGGCGTCAGCGAGGGAGCCAGCGTCGCCGGGCGTGAACAGCCAGCCGGTCTCACCGGCGATGACCTGCTCGGCGGCGCCGCCATGGTCGGCGACCACCACCGGCCGGCCCATCGCCTGGGCTTCGGCAACGACCCGCCCAAACGCTTCCGGGTCGGTCGAGGCCGACACCACCACATCGGTCAGCATGTAGGCGGCGGCCATGTCTGAACAGTGGCCCATCAGCTGCACCTGGCCGGCGAGGCCGCGCCCGCGGACCAGTTGCTCCAATTCGGCGCGGTAGGCCTCGCGGCCTTGATCGGACCCGACCAGCAAGCCGACGATCTTGAAATCGTCGGCGCCCAAGCGCTCCTTCAGCAAGGCCAGTGCCTCGATGAGCAACGTCTGGCCCTTCCAGCGGGTCAGGCGTCCCGGCAACATCACCACCGACGCGTCGTCGGGCAGGTTCCATCGGCCGGCCAGATCGACCACCCGCGCCACTTTGGTCCGCGCCGGGTCGAACACATTCAAGTCGATACCGCGCGGCACGATGCGAATGCGCTCTTCCGGTAAGGCGTAGTGTGTTCGCAGGTGGTCGGCGATGAAGTGGGAATTAGCGATCACCAAGTCGCCGTCGGCCATCACAGCGTTGTAGCGCTTCTTCCAGGCGCCGACGACGCCTGAGCCATAATTGTAGGTGCCATGGAAGGTGGTGAGAAAACTGCACCCGGTTTTCCGCGCCGCAGCGCGGGCGCTCCAGGCGGGCGCCCGGCTGCGCGCGTGAACAATATTGATGCCATATTGCTCGATCACGTCGACCAGACGCTGCACGTTGCGCCGCATCACCAAAGGGTTTTTCGAAGCCAGCGGCAGCGTTATGTGCGTGACGCCGCGCCGGTCGAGTTCGCTCACCAGCTGGCCGCCCGACGAGGCAACGAACGCCGGCGCGCCGCTAGCGGTAATCGCCGCCGCGATATCGAGCGCGGCACGCTCGACGCCGCCGCCGCCGGTCTCCAGCGACGGCAGCACCTGGAGGACGACCGGCGTCAGCCGGGCCCGCGCCGGCCCCGGCCGATCGCTTACAACGTTAGACTGCACAGCGGTCATCGTGTCATCGTAGGGCGAATGACTGCACCTTCCTATATTGCCGCCGACGACGGCACGAAATTGGCCTATTACGCCACGCCTGCGTGCGCCGGTGTGGCCGGTCCGGGAATTGTCTTTCTTGGCGGCTTTATGTCGGACATGACGGGCGAGAAGGCAACAACTTTAGAGGCCTGGGCGCAAGGGGCCGGCCGCGCCTATCTCCGCCTCGACTACGCCGGGCACGGTTATTCGGGCGGCGAATTCCGCGACGGCACGGTCGGCCGCTGGACCGCCGACGCCCTGACCGTGATTCAGCACGCCGGCGCGACCGTGGCTGGCCTCGGCGGGCCGCTCGTTCTTGTCGGCTCGTCGATGGGCGGCTGGGTCATGGTGCACATCGCGCTGGCGCTGAAAGGCGCGGCAGCCCCACAGCAGGCGGTCGGCTTGGTG